>JAEXJH010000339.1 GCA_023445955.1 Pseudomonadota bacterium | reverse complement strand
GGCTGGCGGCGCGCAGGTCACGGCCGCGCGCCTCGAAACCGGCGCGGTACAGGAGGCCGACGGCATAGTGGGCGTCTGTGATGTGGCCGGCCTGGCGCAGGCTTCGCAGACCGTCGCGACTGGAAATCCGCAAAGGCCCCTCACCGGTCTCGACTCTTTCGCCGCGCGCCTTGGCCAGGGTCAGCGTCTCGACCAGGCCGGCGGCGACATCGCTTTGCTCGGTGCGAGCCAGCTGAGCGCCGGCGATCCGCAGTACGGCCTCGCGCGCCGCCTGGCGGGCGGCGGGGCTGATGGCCAGGCTGGCGGCGCGATCGGCGCGGGCCAGTTCGGCAAGCTCGGTCGAGGTCAGGCCTTCGGGCCGGATGACTTGGACGGAAATGACAGGTCCCCTTCTCACAGTTCGAATGGTCAGCGCCCGAACCGGACGCCGCGCCGGTTTTCAGCCAGCGCGTGGCGGCGGGCCTCGCCGGCGCAGACCTGGGCGACGAAGTCGTGGCCCTCGCTCTCGGCCAGCATCCGGCCAGCGGCGCGAATGATCGCGCAGAGCATCGGCTTGCGCGGGCCACAGGTGCGGACAGCCTGGTCGACGGCGCCTTCAGCGACCTCGTCCTGCAGCGTGCTCACCCGCCCTGCTCGTTCAGCACGGCCTGGCCGGCGGCGGTCAGGCTGATTCGGCAAGGGCGGCCGCCCAGGC
This sequence comes from Pseudomonadota bacterium, assembly GCA_023445955.1. GTDB lineage: Bacteria > Pseudomonadota > Alphaproteobacteria > Caulobacterales > Caulobacteraceae > Caulobacter. Next base: position 2,386 of record JAEXJH010000339.1, on the reverse strand, counting down.
GCTCGACCAAACCGAGGAGGCGCGCGGCCTGGGCGCGGTCGCTGCCGGCCGACAGACTCACGGCCATCTCGTCGGCTAGGTCGGCCAGGGTCAGCGGGCCTTCCGCCAGGGCCTCCAGCACCGCCAGCGCCTTGGCCGGAACGACGGGCTCGTCAGGCAGGACGCCGAACAGGCGGGTGCGGATCGCCTCGGACAAGACGTAGCGATCGGGGCGTGGGTCGCCCATCAGCCGGCCGGTGAGTACGGCGCGCGGCGGCCGCCGGTCGGCGTCGGTGCGACGGGCGCTATAGACGAACATAGGCGCGTGACCGGCCTGACCGGTCGCGGGGATCGGAATCATCAGGGATTTCCTGCGGCTGAAGCCGATGGATGGGGATCTGGTCGAGGAAGCCGCCTGACTCGCGTCGCCAAGGCGGAACTTCCCGAATATCCAATTTGTACCAAATACAAATTTGCATGGCAAGCAAATTTTGTGTTTAATGGTCGGACATTCCCCTTTCGCTCCTCCGTGAGATTTGCATGACACCGGATCGGCAGGCCAAGGCGCAGCGGCGCGCGAAGACCTTCATCCGCGCTTGGCGCAAGCATCGCGACATGAACCTGGAGCAGGCGATCGAACGCCTAGAGCTCGAGGTCGGCTATCCCTATTCGGTGGCCCAGTTGTCACGGGTCGAACGGGGCGAGACCGGCTATTCGCAGGATCTGATGGAGGCGCTGGCCACCATCTACCGCTGCGAGCCCGCCGACCTGCTCATGCGCGACCCGGCGGCTTCAGAAGCGATCTGGTCGATCTGGGACCAGCTTCAGCCGGTTCAACGTTTGCAGTTGGTCGAGATCGGACAAACCCTTAAGAAGGTAGGATAAAAGCCGCCTAATCGAGCACGAGGATCTCGCCTTGCCGCGCGATTAGCGTCGGCTTGCCCCAGAGACCCGACAGCGGCTCGCCGCGCACGCGGTACAGCGCCACGCCTAACGATCGCCGGGCCAGGACCTTCATTTCACGCCGCGCGTCCTCCTCGAAATAGCACTCCCTCACCTCGGTCGACGCCAGCGTTCCGCTGCGCTTTCCGAAGGCCTGCACGCAGAAACGCGTCACCGCGAACACGACAACCTCCGCCTTCAACGCCACTACTCTGCACGCCTCCTTCGCGTGAGTCGATCGGTCGCGACGGCGCATACGTCCGAGTCTGACGTGTGTTAATTTTTGCACTGAAAACAAAATTTGGGTGCAGCGTCGAATTTGCATGAAAAGCAAAACTGGCTCCAATGCAGCTACGCTACTAAGCGGCATCGGCCAGATTTTCTGGGATTTGGTAGGCCCGGAGGGACTCGAACCCCCAACCAGACCGTTATGAGCGGTCGGCTCTAACCATTGAGCTACAGGCCCGCGCGGATACGGGTGAGCGTACGCGAGAGCCGGCGAATAACATGAGCCGAACGCGGCTTAAAGCTCCGGTTCAGGTTGAGGCTGTCACGAAGGAACCCATAGCTGTCCGGCGGCGCTTCCCCTGCCCCGGACGGCCCTGGAGAAAGAACGATGACCAACACCGCTCGCCACCTGAAGACGATCGTCATGCCCGCCCTGATCGGCGGCGCGCTGCTGATGGGCGCCGCCGCCCCGGCCCTGGCGCAGACCAGCGCCGACTCGGCGTTCAAGGCCACGACCTTCAGCCTGTCGGCCTATGGCGAGACGCGCGTGGCGCCGGACATGGCCACCATCACCCTGGGCGTGCAGACCGAAGCCGCCACCGCCGGCGAGGCCATGAAGGCCAACGGCGCGCGGATGAACCAGGTGATGGCCGCGCTGAAGAAGGCCGGGATCGCCGAGCGCGACGTCCAGACCTCGAACCTGAACCTCAACGCCCAGTACGCCTATGAGCAGAACCAGCCGCCGAAACTGACCGGCTACCAAGCCTCGAACCAGGTGACGATCACGGTCCGCGACCTCAAGAAGCTGGGCGCGACGGTCGACGCCACGGTCGGCGCCGGCGCCAACACCGTCAACGGCATCAGCTTTGGCCTCACCAACCCGCAGGCCGCCGAAGACGCCGCCCGCCTGGAGGCCGTGAAGGCGCTGCAGGCCAAGGCCGAGCTCTACGGCCGCGCCACCGGCTACAAGGCCGTGCGCCTGGTCAATCTGAGCGAAGGCGGCGGCTACCAGCCCCCGGTCGCGCCGATGCCGGTGTTCGCCATGGCCAAGCGCGAGATGGCCGACTCGACCAGCATCGCCGCCGGTGAGCTGAAGGTCCGCATCGACGTCAGCGCGACGTACGAAGCCGCCAAGTAAGCGCGCTAAGCTCGCGCACAAGAAAAAGCCCCCGCCGGGATCCCGGCCGCGGCTTTGAAGTCTCTAGAAGCCCGACTTCCTGAAGGCCCGCACCACCCC
>JAEXJH010000338.1 GCA_023445955.1 Pseudomonadota bacterium | reverse complement strand
GAGCCGCACGGTGTTCATCGGCGCTTCGGAAAGCCGCTGGAACGGCGCGCCCTTGCGGCTGACGATCGTGCCGGCCAGGCCGGTGGCCATGACGGTCGAGCCCCTGACCGAGACCCCCGACAGGTAGCCCGCCGGCGCGGCGACTGGCTCGAAGGTCACCCGGCCCGGCTCCATGCGCGCCAGGTTGACGCCGGCGGCCTTGGGCTTCTGGTAGTCGCCGCCGCAGACCCACAGCGCGCCGTGCTTGTCATAGGCCACGGCGAACGCACCCTTGGACGCCGCGTCGGCCAGGATCGGCGTGTCGGTCGCCACGAACACCCCGCCCCCGCCGCGCGAGACATAGACCCGCGCCACGCCGGCCCCGCCGGTGCAGAAGGCGACCTGGCCATGCGGGCCGATCGCCACGCAGCCGTTGCTGGCCGCGAAGGCCCCCTCGTTCGGCGCGGCCGGCGGCACGCCCTCGTCCTTCAGCCGCGTCCAGGTCTCGCCGCCGTCGGCGGTGTAGAGCACCGTGAACCGCCCCTGCGTCGGGTCGCCCAGGATGAAGCCGCGCTTCTTGTCGACGAAGGCGATCGAGTCCCAGAAGCCTTCCGGGTCGTGATTGGTCGCGATCCGCTTCCAGGTCTTGCCGCCGTCCTTGGTGCGCCACAGCTGCGAGGCCTCGCCGGGCCCCGCGCTCATGGCCAGCACGTGGTGGTCGTCGAAGGCGTGCAGGCCGCGGAAGTCCAGCTTCTCGGCCCCGACGATGCGCATGGCGTCCTGCCGCTCGTCATGCCCGCGGATCAGCCAGCCCTTCGACCCCGAGGCCCAGTAGGACTTGCCGCCGGTCGGCGAGAGGCCGCGCAGCTCGCTCTCGGTCGCCGAGGCCGGCATGCGGACGCCGCCCAGACCCTCGGCGAGGCCGTCCTGGGCGAAGGCGGGCGTGGCGGCCAGGGCGGCGGCGCCCAGGATGAGGTCACGGCGATGGATCGAAAACGTCATGCGACTCCCCGGGAAAGCGGGAGGCAGGTTCGACGCTGAGCAACGGCCCGGCAAGCCGCAAAAGAAAACGGCCCCGGAGGTTTCCCTCCGAGGCCGCTCGGCAGTTCCAAAAGGAACCCAGTCCCTGCGAAAGCAGGGGCCAGATTACTTGATTTGGATCTTGGCGCCGGCTTCCGTGAGCTTCTTCGCGACTTCGTCGGCTTGGGCCTTCGAGACGTTCTCGACGACGTTCTGCGGAGCGCCTTCGACCAGGTCCTTGGCTTCCTTCAGGCCGAGGTCCGGACGGACGCCGCGGACTTCCTTAATCACGTTGATCTTCTTGTCGCCGCCGTCGACCAGGACAACGGTGAACTCGGTTTGCTCTTCAGCAGCTTCGGCCGGAGCGGCAGCGCCGCCAACAGCGGCGACGGCGACCGGAGCGGCGGCCGAGACGCCCCACTTTTCTTCCAGCAGCTTCGACAGTTCAGCGGCTTCCAGCACCGACAGGGTGGACAGTTCTTCGACCAGCTTTTCGAGCTTCGACATGTGTCAGTTCCTTAGAGAGATTGGGATAGATTTGCGGGGATGACCGTTACGCGGCGTCTTTGGTCGCGTAGGCGTTGAAGACGCGAGCCAGCTGGCCGGCCGGAGCCTGCAGGACGCCAGCGATCTTGGTCGCCGGAGCCTGGATGAGGCCGATAAGCTTGCCACGCAGTTCGTCCAGCGACGGAAGGGTCGCCAGAGCGCGCACCGCGTTCTCGTCCAGCACGTTGGTCTGGTCCAGGACGCCACCGACAATCTTAAGCTTGTCGTTTTCCTTGGCGAACTGCACCGCGATCTTCGCGGCCGAGACAGCGTCCGGGCCGTAGGCGATGGCGACCGGGCCGGTGAACAGGGCGGAGCCCGTATCACCAAGCTTGCCGTCCAGAGCCTTGAGGGCCAGGGTGTTCTTCACAACCTTGATCGCGGCGCCTTCCTTGCGGAGGCGAAGACGAAGGTCGGTCATTTCCGCAACGGTCAGACCCATGTAGTGGGTCACGACGACAGCGCCGGCATCGGCGAAGACGCTTTTCAGCGACTCGATCGATTCCTGCTTTTGAGCGCGGTCCATTGCGGTCTCCTACTCAATAACAGCGGCCGGACCATTCCGGCAGCCAGATGCGGTCCCATGCGGAATGGCTCCCGCTTGCGAGTCGCATATGCCTGTTTCAAGGAAAGTCGGCCGCGTTCCGGTCTCGGACCGGCCCAATGAAGGGGAGGTCACGAGCAGGAAGACTTGGCGTCTCTATCCCTGTCTCCCGACGGTGAGGAAGGGCTCTTCCTCGATTACGGCGTCGGTGACCCCACGCCCCGTAGTTCTCAAACAGGTTCTTCAGCGGACCGGAGTCTGCCGAAGAGGCGGGCCGTATAGACGAAGTTGAATCGTTTATCAACCGCCCAACCAACTCACGTGAAAGATCGCAAAAGCCATGTTCTATGGGCGAAGCTTCCGAGGGGGACCCTTCATGCGCCGCATCGCCGCCTTGACCTTGACCTTGCTGGCTCTCGCCACCCCCGCCGTCGCCGAGCCAAAGGCCCCGCCGACGCCCCGGGCCGTGGTCGCCGATCCGACGCGCGACAAGGATCACCCGGCCGACATGGCCGCCTTCCAGGTCGACATCGCCGGCTCGAAGGTCAACGCCATCCTCTACACGGCCTCGGGGACGCAGCCGCATCCGACGATGCTGTTCCTGCATGGCTTCCCGGGCAACGAGACCAATATCGACCTGCTGCAGGCCGTGCGCCGCGCGGGCTGGAACGCCATGCGCATCAACTATCGCGGCTCATGGGGCAGCCAGGGCAAGTTCAGCTTCGCCAACGCCCGCGCCGACGGCGAGGCGGCCGTGGCCTGGCTGCTGGATCCGGCCAACGCCGCCAAATACCACATCGACCCCAAGCGCATCGTCGTGGCCGGCCACAGCATGGGCGGCTTCATGGC
>JAEXJH010000337.1 GCA_023445955.1 Pseudomonadota bacterium | reverse complement strand
CACCGACGCCGTCCAGAAGGCCATCGACGCCGCGCGCGACGGCACGGGCCATGGCCTCGTCTTCTTGCCGTCGGGTCGCTACCGCCTGACCCGTTCGATCCTGGTGCCGCCGGGCGTTCGCGTGTTCGGCGTTGGCAAGACGCGGCCGGTTTTCGTGCTGGGCGCCAACACGCCGGGCTTCCAGGAGGGCGTGGGCACGATGATCGTGTTCACGGGCGGCGACCAGTACCAGGTCGGCGACATCCCGGTGCCGGTTCCGACCGTGCGGCCCGCCACCGCCAAGGTCCGCGACGCCAATTCCGGCACCTTCTATTCGTCGATGGCCAATGTCGACATCGAGATCGGCGACGGCAATCCGGCCGCAGCGGGCGTGCGCTTCCGCATGGCCCAGCACGCTTTCCTCAGCCACATGGACTTCCGCCTGGGCTCGGCCTTCGCCGGGGTCTACCAGGCCGGCAACATCATGGAGGACGTCCACTTCCACGGCGGCCGCTATGGCATCGTCACCGAGAAGACCTCGCCGGCCTGGCAGTTCACGCTGGTGGACTCCACCTTCGACGGCCAGCGCAACGCGGCGATCCGCGAGCACGAGGTCGACCTGACCCTGGTCAATGTGGCGATCAGGAACACCCCGGTCGGGATCGAGATCGACAAGGGCTACAGCGACAGCCTGTGGGGCAAGAACGTCCGGTTCGAGAACGTTTCCAAAGCCGGGGTGGTGATCTCGGCCGAGGATAACGTCTTCACCCAGGTCGGCTTCGACAACGCCGTGGCCTCCAACACGCCGGTGTTCGCCCGCTTCCGTGAAAGCGGCACGACCGTGGACGGCAAGGGCAAGGCATATCGGGTAGGAAGCTTCACCTACGGCCTGACCTTGCCGGGCCTGGGCCATGTGGGCGAGTACAAGACGATCTCGGACATCGCCCCTCTGAAGGCGCTGCCGAAGCCCGGTGCGCCGGCGCTGCGGGCCACGCCGCCGATTGGCGAGTGGACCAACGTCAAATCCCTGGGCGTGATGGGCGACGGGACGACCGACGACACCGCCGCCCTGCAGAAGGCCATCGACAGCCACCGCGTGCTCTATCTGCCGATCGGCTTCTACATGGTCAGCGACACGCTGAAGCTGAAGGCCGACACGGTGCTGATCGGCCTGCATCCGGCCCTGACCCAGCTGGTCATCCCGGACGGCAATTCCCGCCACGCCGGCGTCGGGGCGGTGAAGCCGATCCTGGAGACCCCGAAGGGCGGCGACAACATCCTGTCCGGCATTGGGCTCTTCACCGGCCGCATCAACCCGCGCGCCTCGGCGCTGCTGTGGCGGTCGGGCGCGAACTCGCTAGTGAGCGACGTCAAGATCATGGGCGGTGGCGGCACGCCCACCGCCGACGGCAAACCGCTGGGAGCGGCCCAGGCTCGCAGCGGCGATCCGGTGGCCGACGGCCGCTGGGACGGCCAGTATCCCAGTATCTGGGTGACCGATGGCGGCGGCGGGACCTTCGCCAATGTCTGGAGCCCCAACACCTTCGCCTCGGCTGGTTTCTACATCAGCGACACCAAGACGCCGGGCCACATCTACGAGGTCTCGGTCGAGCACCACGTGCGCAACGAGTTTGTGCTCGACAATGTCGAGAACTGGGAATTCCTCGCGCCCCAGACCGAGCAGGAGGTCGGCGATGGCCCTGATGCAGTGTCGCTGGAGATCCGCAACTCCAGGAACATCCTCTTCGCCAACTATCACGGCTATCGGGTGACGCGCTCGTACCACCCGGCCGAAACGGCGGTGAAGCTGTTCAACTCGACCGACATCCGCTTCCGCAACGTCCACATCAACGCCGAGAGCGGCGTGGCGCTTTGCGACACGATCAGCTGTGGCACCTATCTGCGGGCCAGCAAGTATCCGTTCGAGAACGCTATCCAGGACAAGACCCGCAAGCTGGAGGTTCGCGAGCGCGAGTTTGCGGTGCTGGACGTCAAGGCCGACCAACCGGCCCCGCCGCCGGCCAGTCCGGACGTGAAGAAGCTGGAGACCGGCTTCTGGTCGATCTCGGGCGCGACGGTGGGCGCGGACGGGGCGCTGTACTTCATCGAGAAGCGCTTCCAGCGCATCTATCGCTGGACGACGGCAAAGGGACTGGAGATCGTCCGCGACAGCTCGCTAGACCCGACCAACCTGGCCGTCGACCGTTCGGGCAACCTGCTGGGGGTGTCGTCGTACGGTCCGCAGGCGTCCGTCTATTCGATCGATCCGAACGGTCCCAAGGACCAGATGACGATGATCGCGCCGACATCCGTGGCCCAGCGCGCCGGCGGCAAGACGCTGCTGCCGGTCAACTGGTGGAACAACGGCGAGTTCAAGGATCAGTACGACCCGGCCAAGGGCGAGTTCACGACCCTGGCTGAGATGTTCGCTCGCGATGTCGGGACGCCCAAGACCCAGGAATATGTCTCGCCTGACGGCAGCGTGTCGCTGCCCGCGTTCCGGGTCTGGCAGCAAGGGCCGCCGGACCATGTCGGCTGGCGCTGGGCCGACAGCCTGCAGGCCAACGGCCTGATCGCCGGCGCGGTCGGCGAGCGACTGTTCTTCACCAACGGCTCGGAGAACAAGACCTATAGCGGCCAGGTCGGCCTCGGTGGCGCGCTGAGCGACCTCAAGGTCTTCGCCAATCGCGGCGGCGAGAGCGTCGCGGTCGATGCCCAGGGCCGGGTGTTCGTCGCCAACGGCCAGATCTTCCAGTACGGCGCGGACGGCCAGCTCACCGGCCGGATCGACGTGCCCGAGCGGCCGCTGCAGCTGATCTTCGGCGGGGAGGGCGGCAAGACGCTGTTCGTCCTGACCCACCATTCGCTCTACGCTGTGAATCCGTAGGGTGGGGGAGTTTGTCATGAAGCATTGGCTGGCGATGGGCGCGGCTTCGATCGCGCTGGGTTTGGCGGTCGGTCCGGCCTGGGCCGGCCCCTCGGTGCTAGCCACGATCCCGGACGATCCGGCCGCCATCGTGGTCAAGGCCAAGGGCGAC
>JAEXJH010000336.1 GCA_023445955.1 Pseudomonadota bacterium | reverse complement strand
GCCGCCGCGGGGGCCCCCCCCCCCCGCCGCGGGAAGCCCGTTGTCTGTGGGGTGACGAGCAGGCGACCAGCTATCCATTAGTACCGCGCCCCGCCCCAGGTTGCTCGACTTTGAGCGGCATTTTTACAATGCTTTACAGTCGGGTCGAGCGAGCTTTTATGCCGGAAGGCCGACGATCGAACCCAACTTGGGCGCGAGATCGCCCGTGGGGCGAACCTCGACGCTCGAAAGCCCCAACCAGGACGCCATGGCGGCCAGCTCGCCCGAAAGGCGAGCGGCGGTGTCGTCATCGGCGTCGGGCTCGGCATGGGCGGCCAGGACCAGCAGCTTGCCGGCCTTGCGATCGGCCTTCAGGTCGACCCGGGCGGTGATCGCCTCGTCCTGCAGGAACGGCAGCACGTAGTAGCCGTGGGTGCGCTTGTGGGCCGGGGTGTAGATCTCCAGCCTCACGCGGACGCCGAACATCCGCTCGGTGCGCTCGCGGAACCAGATCAGGTTGTCGAACGGCGAGAGCAGGGCGGTGGCCTTGATCGACCGCGGCCGCCGGGCTTCAGGCCAGAGATAGGCCGGCGCGTCCCAGCCCTTCACGGCGACCTGGGTCAGGGTCCCGTCGGCGACCAGGGAGGCCACGCCCTCGCGGGCGTCGGTGACGCCGAGGCGGAAGTAGTCGCGCAGGTCCCGCTCGGTGGCCACGCCCATGGCGCGGGCCGAGATCTTCAGAAGCTCGCGACAGGCCTCGGTGCGGCTGGGCGTGGGGGTTTCGAGCACCGCCTTGGGCAGCACCCGCTCGGGCAGGCCATAGACGCGCTCGAAGCTGTTGCGGCGTGTTGCGGTGGTCAGGCGGCCGGTCCAGAACAGGCACTCCATGGCCCGCTTACCCTCGCTCCAGCCCCACCAGCCGCCTTCGCCCTTGGCGCCGATATCGAGTTCCGAGGCCGCCAGCGGTCCACGCTCGGCCACGGCGGCCAGGGCCTGGTCGATGAAGTCGGCATGGCTGCGCAGGAAAGCGGCGACGTTCTTCCAGACCCCGACGCCGTCCAAGGCGTCCTGCATCCGCCAGCGCAGCAGCGGGTGAGTCGAGAACGGCGTCAGCGAGGCCTCGTGCGCCCAGTATTCGGCGAGCGCGGGCTTCTTGCCCCAGGCCAGCTCCTCCAGCAGCGTCCGGTCATAGGACCCCAGGCGCGAGAACAGCGGCAGGTAATGCGAGCGTGAGACGACATTGACCGAGTCGATCTGGACGACCCCCAGGGCCTCGATCGTGGAGAGCAGGTGGCGCTTGCCGGGACTGGCCGGCCGGGGCCGCCCGAAGCCCTGCGCCGCCAGCGCGATGCGTCGCGCGTCCTTCGCAGAGAGGGTCTCGACCATGGCGTCAGTTGAACTTGCGTCGGCATCGGGCGCAAGGCAGTGAGACCGCTAACAAGGGAGCGCGTCCATGACCGTCATCGAAAAGGGCTCGGCCCGCCTGGTGTTGGCGCCCGAGGTCGGCGGCGCGATCGCCAGCTTCACGATTGGCGGGCGTCACGTTCTGCGGCCGATGGCGGTCGGCGCGACCGACGCCCTGGCGGCGGCGTGCTTCCCGCTGGTCCCGTTCTGCAACCGCATCCCGAACGGCCGCTTCACCTTCGAAGGCCGCGACATCGCCCTGCCGCCGACCCTGGGCGACAGCCCGCACACGCTGCACGGCCAGGGCTGGCGCAACGCCTGGACGGTGGAGAAGGCGCAGGGCGGCGAGGCGGCGCTGTCCTACGAGCACGCGGCCGACGCCTGGCGGTGGGCCTACCGCGCCGAGCAGCGCTTCACCCTGAGCGAGACCGGCCTGCGGCTGGAGCTGTCGGTGACCAACACCGGGACGCAGGCCATGCCGGCGGGCCTGGGCCTCCATCCCTATTTCCCGGCGCGTGAGGGCGAGACCCTGACGGCTGCAAACGACGGCGTCTGGATGATCGACGCCGATGTCCTGCCGACGGAGCATCACGCCGGCGTCTGGGGACCGGATTGGGCGCACGGCGCGGGTGTCGCGGGCCACGACCTGATCGACCACTGCTACACCGGCTGGGACCAGCGCGCCGTGCTGACGGCGCCGGGTCAGCCAGACACAATGATCACCGCTTCGCCCGCGTGCCGCTGGCTGCACATCTATATCCCGCCGGGCGAAGGCTTCCTGTGCGTCGAGCCCTGCGCCAGCCGCCCCAATCCGTTCGGAGAAGGAGAGACCGGCATGGCGACGCTGCAGCCCGGTCAGAGCCGCAGCATCTGGATGGAGATTCGCACCTAAACCCCTCTCTCTAATAGAGAGGGAGCTTTTCTTTACGGCGTAATTCCCGCCTGGGCCTTCAGCCGCGCGACCATGTCGTTGGACAGGTAGCCGTCGGCCGGCAGCTGCTGGCTCTGCTGCCAGGCGCGCAGGGCCTTGCGGGTGCCGGCGCCGATGACGCCGTCGGCCGGGCCGGGGTTGAAGCCGACGCGGGCCAGGGCGATCTGGGCGGCCATGCGGTCCGACATCGACAGCGGAGTCTCGATCGGCCACGGCGTGACTGGCGGCGCGCCGCCGCCGAAGCGGTCGGCCAGCAGGCCGATGCCCAGGGCGTAGGACGTCGAGTTGTTGTAGGTGCGGATCGCGAAGTGGTTCGGCAGGGCCAGGAACGCCGGGCCGGCCGCGCCCGAGGGCAGGATCAGCATGGCCAGCGAGGCGGCGTCGGCCGCCGTCCACGGCAGGCCGTCGGCGCGGCGCACGCCGCGCGCTTCCCACCATGCCGGGATCTGCTTTTCGACCTCGGTCACCGAATAGTCGAAGCCGGCCGGCAGGATCACTTCCTTGGCCCAGCCCACGCCCGGCTTCCAGCCGCCCTTGGCCAGCAGGTTGGCGGCCGAGGCGAGCGAGTCGGCGTTCGAGCCCCAGATGTCGCGCTTGCCGTCGCCGTCGAAGTCCACGGCGGTGCTGCGATAGCTGGACGGGATGAATTGGGTCTGGCCCATGGCCCCGGCCCACGAGCCCTTCAGCTGGGCGCGGGTGACCTCACCCGAATCGATGATCTTCAGCGCGGCGATCAGCTCGCCCTCGGCCCAGGCGCGGCGGCGGCCGTCGGCGGCCAGGCTGACCATTGAGCGGACGACGTCGAAATTGCCCTGCAGCTGGCCGAACGCCGATTCCATCGCCCAGACGGCCAGCAGGATGTCGCGCGGCACGCCGTAGCGGGCCTCGATCGCGGGCAGGAAGGTCAGCTCGTCGCGCTTGCGGCGGCCCACGGCCACGCGGTCGTCGCTGATCACGCCCTTGATATAGTCGCCGACCGGCTTGGAGAACTCCGGCTGGCGGCTGTCCAGGCTGATGACCTTGGGATCGGGCGTGACGCCGGCCAGCTCGCGGTCCAGCAGGGCGGGCGACAGGCCGGCGGCCAGGGCGCGGCCCCGGAAGTCCTGCAGCCAGGTGTCGAAGGCCAGTTCACCGGTCGGAACGGGCGTCGCCGGAAGCGGCTGCGGCGCGGACGGCGTATGGGGCTTGGGCGCGGGCTGCGGCGGCGTGATCGCCGTCAGCGGACCCTGCGGCGAGGTGTCCGCGCAGCCGGCGAGCAGGAGGACAAGAAAGACGCGACGATCGATGGCCATGCGGGCGAAGCTACCGGGGTTCGAGTAAAAGCTTCAATCACAAGCGCGCCAGACGGGTGAAGTTCCCGCGAAAGCCCAGATGCGTTTGGGCGGAAAGGGCTTCGAACGCATTGACTCCGGTCCGCGTCGCACTTATACGCACCGCCTCCGAAACACCCCGGAAGTTCCGGCCGTATTCTGCGCGCCCGAACCTCTCCGCCGAAGTACAGAGACCGGTCATGAAGGTTCGCAGCTCGCTGAAGTCGCTGAAGGGTCGCCACCGCGACTGCAAGATGGTTCGTCGTAAGGGCGTCATCTACATCATCAACAAGACCGACCCGCGCTTCAAAGCCAAGCAAGGCTAATGACCTTGGCGCGTCCCAGAGCCGTTCTCTGGGATGTCGGCAACGTCATTGTGCGCTGGGATCCCCGCGCACCGTACGCGAAGATGTTCAAGGAACCGGCCGATCTCGACCGGTTCCTTTCGCATGTCTGCACCATCCCCTGGCACGTCGAGCACGACAAGGGCGTGGGCTTCCCGGAGAACGCCGCGCCGCTGATCGCGCGCTTCCCCGAACACGCCGACGCGATCCGGGCCTGGGATGAGCGCTTCCACGAGATGCTGTCGGGACCCATCCCCGAAACCGCCGCGGTGATCGACGCCCTGGCCGAGCGCGACGTGCCGCAGTTCGCCCTGACCAACATGCCCCAGAGCAAGTGGCCGGCGGTGCAGGCGATCTCGCCGCGTCACTTCGGCTATTTCCGCGACGCCATCGTCTCGGGCGACGAGCGGGTGATCAAGCCGGACCGCCGCATCTACGAGATCGTGCTGGAGCGGACGGGCCTTGCGGCCTCCGACCTCCTCTTCATCGACGACAGCGCCGCCAATATCGCGGCCGCGGACGCGATGGGCTTTTACACGCACCACTTCACCGACCCGTCGGCCCTGCGCGCGGCGGTCGAGCGACACGGCCTCCTCTAAATCCCACTCGGGAGATCCGCATGAACGTCGGTTTCATCGGCCTGGGCGCCATGGGCGCAGCCATGGTGCGCAACCTGCTGGGCAAGGGCGTGAAGGTGACGGTGTGGAACCGCTCGCGCGCCATCGTCGACGACCTGGCCGCCGAGGGGGCAAGCCCGGCCGCGACGGTCGACGAGGCCTTCGCCGCCGACATCGTCCTGACCATGCTGGCCCACGACCAGGCCATGCGCGAGGTGCTGGTCGACAGCGGCGTGCTGGCCAAGGCCCGCAAGGGCGTGGTGCACATCAACCTGGCCACCATCTCGACCGCCCTGGCCGGCGAGCTGTCGGCTCTGCATGCAGAGCTCGGTCTCGGCTACGTCGCCTCGCCGGTGTTCGGCCGTCCGCCGGTGGCCCTGACTGGAGGCCTGAATGTCCTGGCCGCCGGCGCGCCCGACGCGGTCGCCAAGGCCATGCCAGTGCTGGACCTGCTGGCCGCCAAGGTCTGGCCGCTGGGCGAGGATCCGGTCCGCGCCAACGCCCTGAAGCTGGCCGGCAACTTCATGATCGTCTCGGCCATCGAGAGCATGGGCGAGGCCGTGGCGCTGGGCGAGGCCTATGGCGTCGAGGCTCCCGAGCTGCTGGACATGCTGTCGAGCACCCTGTTCGCCGCCCCGATCTACAAGATCTACGGCGGCATGATCGCCGAGCGCCGCTACAGCCCGCCGGGCTTCGCCGCCGAGCTCGGCCTCAAAGATGTGCGCCTGGTCCTGGACGCCGCCGAGGCCAAGGGCCTGTCCATGCCGCTGGCCGATCTGGCCGAGGCGAGCCTGGAGATGTTGCTGGGCGGCGAGGAGAAAGACCTCGACCTGGCGGCCTTGGCCGAGATCGCGCGCGGACGTGTGGAAGGTCGCTGAATCGCGCTTCCCAGGCGCTCTTGTTCGCACTAGGTTCCGCGCCTCCCAATTCCAGCCTTTCGCGAGACTTTCCGCATGGCCGACGACGCCGTTCCCCACGCAGACGTTCTGAACTCGACCGCCCAGGGTCAGCTGAAGTCGATCGTCGACCGCGTCGAGCGGCTCGAGGTCGAAAAGGCCGAGATCATGGAGCAGATCAAGGAAGTCTATAACGAAGCCAAGGGTAACGGCTTCGACGTCAAGGTGCTGAAGAAGGTGGTCCGCCTGCGCAAGCAGGACCGCGCCAAGCGCCAGGAAGAGGACGCGATCCTGGACCTGTACCTCTCGGCCATCGGCGAGATCTAAGTTTTTAGCGAGTGCTTTGGCGCGCCGGGTCGGGGATAGTTCTCCGCCATGCGCGCCAAGCGGCCCGATCCTAAAGAACAGGCCAAGAAGGCCGCGCTGAACGCCCTCAAGCGGGCGAAGCGCGCGGCCGAGAAGTCGGGCGTCGAGCTCTCCGAATGGGAGGGCGAGTTCCTGACCAGCGTCGCCCAGCGCGTCGAGACCTACGGCCGGGCCTTCGCCGATCCCGAAAAGGGCGCGCGCGGCCAGGCCCTGTCGGGCAACCAGGCCATCAAGCTGAAAGAGATCGCCCGCAAGGCCAAGGGTGAGAAGAAGCCCATGAGCCGTGGCAAGGGCTTCTCGCGGCGCGGCCGCGCGCCCGAACCTGCGCCGGAAAGCGACGAAGACTGATCCCGGCGCGACCAAGCCGGGCGTCAGCGCGCGAACTTCGGGCGTAGCCTCCCTCCCAAGGAACGGGGAGGGAAAACCCATGGACACCACCAAGTCGCCGCGCCACGTCGCGCTGACCATCCTTCTGGGAACGGCCGTGGCCGGGACCCTGGATATGACCGAGGCCTGCGTCTACTGGGGCGTCACCAAGGGCGTCGCGCCCGAGCGGATCTTCCACACCGTGGCCAGCGGCCTGCTGGGCAAGGCGGCCTTCACCGGCGGCGCGCCGGCGGCGGCGCTGGGCCTCGTCGCGCATTTCAGCATCATGGCGGTGATGGTCGCCTGCTACGTGCTGGCCGGCCTGAAGCTGCCGATCCTGACCCGGCGTCCGATCGTCATGGGCCTGGCCTACGGCTTGGCGACCTATGCGGTGATGAACTACGGGGTCCTGCCGTTGTCGCACGCTAGGCACGGCGCGCCATTCGTGTTGTCGACCTTCGTAAACAATCTGGGCGCGCACCTCTTCATGGTCGGCGTGCCTATCGCGCTGATCGCGGCGTCACGAGAAAAGATGACAAATACAGCCTGAGATTTGTCTCAAAGGCTTACCAAAAACTGGTGTTCGCCGAGCGGCGTTAAGGTCTTGGTAACGCTCCGGGCGGAAAATGTGAATAAATGTAAAGAGTTAACAACTCAATTGTTGTGAGGTTCTGGGTCGCGGCGGGAAGCGGCTCCAGTCTTGATGCACGCGGGCGAAAGCCTGGATCGGCGTCGAGCGAGCCCCATGGCTTTTTGCCGGACCAAAGGACAATGGCGACCACCTATCAATACCTGCTACGCCGCAAGGCGGAGCTGGAAACCCGCATGGTTGAAGCTCAAAAGCGCGCCCAGGCGCCGTTCGAGAGCGAACTTCGCGCAATCATCCTGGCGCTGGACGCCCTCAAGCAGGCCGGCATGTCCGAACGCCTGTCGACGGGCGAGCCCGCAGCCTTCGCGCCGCCCACTCCGGGCAAGCGCGGCCGGCGAGGGCGCTCCACGCGCGACATGATCCTGATGAGCCTGGTGCAGGCGCCAGGTCTCAACGAGGCCGAGATCGCGCGCCAGCTGGATCACCGCTGGAGCCGTCCCGTGACCCCGGCCCAGGTCGGTCGCGAGCTGGAGCAGATGGAGATCGAGGGCATGGCCCGGCGGTCCGGCCCCGGCTGGATCCGCGTCGATGACGCCGCCCAGAACGAAGAAGAGCGGCCAAGCTTCAGCCTGGCCGCCCCGGGATACTAGCTCGCTCGTCGTCCTAGACGCGCGCCGGCTTGCTCGCCGAAACGGGGCGAGCCGGCTTCAGCAGGGCCTTCAGGCGCTGCTCGCGCGACACCGGCCGGAAGATCATCAGGTTCGCCATCAGCCGGCCTCCTTCATGTCGACTTCGATGCCCTGCTCGCGGACCTTGCGATAGAGGGTCGAGCGGCCGATGCCGAGGCGGCGGGCGACTTCGCTCATGTGGCCGGCATAGACGTCGATGGCGTGCTGAATAAGGTCGCGCTCGATGTCTTCCAGCGTCCGCAGGTGACCGCGGTCGTCGAGGATGCGCACGGGCGCTTCCGGCGCGCCGGTCGCGGCGGCCATGGCGGCGTGGGTGGCTTGCAGCAGCGCGGCCGGCGGC
>JAEXJH010000335.1 GCA_023445955.1 Pseudomonadota bacterium | reverse complement strand
GCAGCGTCATATGTGTATAATCCACCGGCGCCATCCCGCGCGCCACGTCCCATTCCAGACCGTCCAACGAACGGTCGAGCGGCTGGGCCGCCAACCGGTCGATGAGATCGTCGATGTTCAAAGTCATGTTCGGTCCTTCGCCCCCGGAGGTGTCCCGCTGACTATACGCGGCAGAACCCCTTTATCCCGCAAGTTATGGACCGCGCGAAACCGACGCGCGACGCCAAGCGCGGCGGCGCCGGTCTTCGCAATGTCGCGACCTTAGCCGCCGTGCTTGCGGATAAAGGCCTCCAGGTCGGCCTTGGCCTTGGTGTTCTCGTCGATCGTCATCTGCGCCATGCGTTTGGCGTCCGCATCGCCGCCGTGCTTGAGCAACGATTGGCTCATATCAATAGCCCCTTGGTGGTGCGCGATCATCTTCTTGGCCCACAGCACGTCGAAGTCGGACGCCTTGGCCGCCATCATCGCCTTGCTCATTCGCATCTCGTCCATCTTCAGGGCGTCACGACCCATCTGGGCGTGGCCCTTCATGCCGCCCTTGGACATGTCCATGCCCTTCATGTCGTGTCCGGCCATGGACTGAGCCGAAGCGCCTGTGACGCCAGCGGCGCTCAACAGGCTCACCGCACACACCGCGATTAGAATCTTGCGCATCTCTATTGCCCTTCAGATTGTTTGGCGACCTTGCGCGCCTAAATTGACGCTTGCCGCCCGACTACAACAACAGTTGGACGTATTCGTTGCCTCTGTGAGTTTAGCGTTTGTCAGAAGACATTCCAATCATTGTAAGGATGACGACCTTCAACTCGCGCGACTTTTCGTTTGCTTCTCTAGGTGCAGACATATCACCGGGAAACCTTCCGATGAGGGGAAGGCTTGGGCCCGCACGTACTTCCCACTGACGCCGACGACAGGACCTTGACCTTCCCATGATGGGAACGATCACAAGGTCGGGCATCGACAAGAGGAGATCGCCGATGCCCGACCAAACCCTCAAGAGCCTTGACCTGCCCGTGCTGGGAATGACGTGCGCGTCCTGTGTGCGTCGAGTCGAACAGGCGGTCTTGGCGTCGCCGGGCGTGCGCGCCGCCACCATCAATCTCGCGGCGCAGCGCGTCCATGTCGAAGGTGGCGATCCGCTCGCGATCAGCGCGGCGATCCGCCGGGCCGGCTATGATCTCGTCCCTCAGTCGATCGAACTTCGCATCGTCGGCATGACCTGTGCGTCCTGCGTCTCACGGGTCGAAAAGGCCTTGGGCAAGGTTCCTGGAGTCGAGCGCGTCGTGGTCAACCTGGCTACCGAACGCGCCACCATCAGCGGCGCGCGGGGGACGCTTGATCCCAACGCGCTGATCAGGGCGGTCGCCGAGGCGGGATACGCCGCAAGCCTGGCGGAAGACGTCGATGCTGACGCCGTCGATGAGGAAGCGCAGGCGCGCGCGGCGGAGGTCGCCGACCTCAAGCGTGCGGTCGTGATCGCCGCCGTGGCCACCGCGCCACTCTTCTTGGTCGAGATGGCCCGTCATTTCATTCCCGGGGCCCATCATCTCTTGGCCGCGACGCTTGGTGAACAGGCCTGGAGGCTGATCAGCCTGGTGCTTGCCAGCGTCGTCCTTTTTGGACCTGGGCTGCGCTTCTATCGCAAGGGCGTGCCAAATCTGTTGCGCCTAACACCCGACATGAACAGCCTGGTCGTGCTCGGCGCCAGCGCCGCGTTCGCCTATTCACTGGTCGCCACCTTCGCGCCGGGCGCGCTGCCGGCCGGCACGGACGGGGTCTATTACGAGGCCGCGGCCGTCATCGTCACCTTGATCCTGGTCGGACGCTGGTTCGAAGCTCGGGCCAAGGGCGCCACGAGCCAAGCCATCAAGCGATTGATGACCTTGCAAGCCAAGACCGCGCGAGTCGAACGCGGCGGTCAGGCGGTCGAGATCGCGATCGGCGAGGTTGTTCCCGGCGACTTGGTGCTGATCCGTCCCGGCGAGCGGATCCCGGTCGATGGGGTCGTCGAAGAGGGCGTGTCGTTCGTCGACGAGGCAATGATCACCGGCGAGCCGATCCCGGTGGAAAAGACGGTCGGCGCGGGCGTGGTTGGCGGCACGGTCAACACCACCGGCGCCTTGCGGTTCAAGGCCACCAAGGTCGGCGGCGACACCCTTCTCGCCCAGATCGTGCGCATGGTGCAGGCCGCGCAGGGCTCCAAGCTCCCGATCCAGGCCCTGGTCGACAAGATCACGGCCTGGTTCGTGCCCGCCGTCATCGCAGTGGCCGTCGCGACCTTCCTGGCCTGGCTGGCGTTCGGCCCGCCGCCCGCCCTAGGCCTGGCCTTGGTCCACGCGGTGGCGGTGCTGATTATCGCCTGTCCGTGCGCCATGGGCTTGGCCACGCCGACCTCGATCATGGTCGGCACGGGCAGGGCCGCCGAACTGGGCGTCCTGTTCCGTCGCGGCGAAGCCCTGCAGGCCCTGCAGGAGGCCAGGGTCGTGGCGCTGGACAAGACCGGCACCTTGACCAAGGGGCGTCCGGAACTGACCGACCTGATCGTCGCCAACGGATTTGACCGGAGCGAGGTCCTGAGCTTGGCGGCGGCGGTCGAGGCTCGCTCGGAGCATCCGATCGCTCAGGCCATCGTCAGCGCGGCCAAGGCTGAAGGGGCGGCGCCTGGCCCGTTGCGTGACTTTGCTTCGACCCCAGGGTTTGGCGCGCAAGGGATCGTGGCGGGGCGACGCGTCGAGGTCGGCGCGGATCGCTACATGCTGCGCCTGGGGCTAGACGTCGCGCCCTTCGCCGTAGAAGCCGCCCGTTTGGGCGACGCTGGCAAGAGCCCGCTCTATGTGGCCATCGACGGGCGTCTGGCGGCGATCCTGGCGGTGGCCGATCCCATTCGCGAAACCGCGGCCGCCGCCATCGCCGCCCTGCACGCCCAAGGCCTGAAGGTGGCGATGATCACCGGCGACAACCGGCGGACCGCCGACGCGGTCGCCAGGATACTGGGGATCGACGAGGTCGTGGCCGAGGTGCTTCCTCAGGGCAAGACCGAGGCGATCGCGGCCTTGCGCTCCCGGTATGGCCCGACGGCGTTCGTCGGCGACGGCGTCAACGACGCGCCGGCCTTGGCCAGCGCCGATGTTGGCCTGGCCATGGGTCAGGGAACCGACATTGCCATCGAGAGCGCCGACGTCGTGCTGATGAGCGGGGATCTGCGCGGCGTCGTCAACGCCCTGGCGCTCAGTCGCGCGACCTTGCGCAACATCCGCCAGAACCTGGCCTGGGCCTTCGGCTACAACGTGATCCTGATCCCCGTGGCGGCGGGGGCGTTGGCGCCGGCCCTTGGCCTGTCGCTTTCGCCGATGGTGGCGGCCGGCGCGATGGCCTTGTCCAGCGTCAGCGTGCTGTTCAACGCCTTGCGTCTGCGCGCCTTCACCTCGCCCCTGCCTGCAGCCAAGCCAAGGACGCCCCCCAAATGAACATCGGACAGGCTGCCAAGGCGTCCGGGGTCTCGGCCAAAATGATCCGCTACTACGAGCAGATCAAACTGATCACGCCGGCCGGCCGCACCGACAGCAACTATCGCAGCTTCAGCGAGCGGGAGGTCAACGAGCTGCGGTTCATTCGTCGCGCCCGTTCGCTCGGGTTTTCGGTCGAGGAGATCGCCCACCTGTTGTCGCTGTGGCGTGACCGTGTCCGCCCAAGCCGCGAGGTCAAGGCGATCGCCGATGGTCATGTGCGGGCGCTGGAGGCCAAAATCGCTGAAATGCGAGCCATGGCTGACACTCTGCGCGACCTCTCTCGCGACTGCGCGGGCGACGAGCGGCCTGACTGTCCGATCCTGGCCGACCTTGGCTCGGGCCAACCGCCCCGGCGCGAGCCAGCCCCGGCGCGGGGCTTCCGTTGAATTGGCGGCTGGCCTTGGTGTTGGGCGCTGGCCTGATCGCGGCTCCGCTCGCCGTAGAGGCCGCCGACTACAGGTTCGAAGTCGCCTCACCGAGCTTAACCCGCGGGATCGCGACGACCGTTCTGGTAAAGGTCAGCCCCGTCGAGCCGGGCCGCATCATGCCCGCGTTCTCGGCGCGAGACGCCACTGTGAGCACGACCGGCTCGGCGGTGTTTCCAGCCTTTTTCGAGCCGTCGCTCGACTATGGATTACTACGCTTTCGGGCCGATTTTCCAACCAGCGGCGACTGGGTCCTGGCCTTCATCCTTCAGCCCGTCGGTGAACCTGCCAAAGCCGCGAGCGTCAACCTCAAGGTCGTCGCCCCCTCGCGCGCCTTGCTGCCGTCGCAGGTCAGCGGACCCGTTCGCCCGCCGCGTTAAAGAGCGGCCGAACGGGTTGAGGGCTACTTTGCCGACATCGCCACGACTTCGGCCGAAGCGCCCATCGGCTTAAGCTGGAAGGTCACGGCTTGGCCGACCTTGAAGGGCTTCAGAAGGGCGGGGGCGGCCTTGAACTTCATGGTCATGGCGGGCCATTTGAGCGCCGGGATCGGTTGGTGCTGCAGGGTGACCGTGCCGCCAGCCGCGTCGATGCTCTTGATCACACCTTGGCCGTCGGCCGTCTTGGTCGCGGCCGGAGCGTCATGCTTCATGCCCGCCATATCGTCCATCTTCATGTCGCCCATTTTCATGTCGGCTTGCGCCAGGGCAGGTCCCGTGAGCGCCAAGGCCAAGGCGCCGGCGGCAAGAAAGGTCTTCATCGAATTATGTCTCCTGTCGGGGCGGATGGACCGGGGAGGGCCGATCTACGCCAGGAAGATACGCGTCAACCCAAGGCGATCCCTCAGCCACGATTTCCCATCAGCGGCTCTTGACCTTGCCATGATGGGAAGCCCCATCTGTTGCAGCGAAGTTGAACAAGGAACAGCCAGATGCTTCGCTACACCATCGAAAACATGACCTGCGGCCATTGCGTCGCAAATGTCACCAAAGCCGTGCAAGGCGTTGACGCCAGCGCGACCGTTCGCGCCGACGTGGCCGGCCGAAGCCTCGAGATCGACACCGGCGCGACCTCGGAGGTCGTCTCCGCGGCCGTCGCGGCGGCGGGCTACCGTGTGACGCCTGCCTAAGGCGAGAGGGCGGACGTAGATCGCGCCCGCCCTCCCTCTGAGCTAGATGCCGTGACGCGGGCGCCGCCGACGCTCGATCAACAGATAGGCGGCCGGCACCACAAACATCGACAGCAGCGGCGCGCTGAGCATGCCGCCGATCATCGGCGCGGCGATCCGGCTCATCACTTCGGAGCCGGCGCCGTGGCCGATCAGGATCGGGATCAGGCCCGCCAGGATCACCGCCACGGTCATGGCCTTGGGCCTGACCCGCAACAAGGCGCCCTCGCGGATCGCTTGGCTGAGATCGGCGTCGCTCAGAACACCCTGGCGCTCCGCCAGGGCCTGCTTGAGATAGATCAGCATCACCACCCCGAACTCGGCCGAGACGCCGGCCAGGGCGATGAAGCCGACGCCAGTGGCCACCGACTGATTGAAGCCCAGTAAGTAGAGCGCCCAGAAGCCGCCGGTCAGGGCGAAGGGCAGGGCGCCCATGATCAGGGCCGCCTCGTCGAACCGGCGGAAGGTCAGGTAGAGCAGCACGAAGATGATCAGCAGCGTCGCCGGCACGACAATCTTCAGCCGCTCGACCGCCCGCTGCAGATATTCGAACTGCCCCGAATAGCTGATGGTCACCCCGGCGACCGGCTTGACCTCCCTGGCCACCGCCCGTTGCAGGTCGGCGACCACCGAGGACAGGTCCCGGCCGCGCACGTCGACATAGACGAAGGTGGTGGGCCGGCCGTTCTCGCTCTTGAGCATCGGCGGCCCCTCGCTGATCGCCACCTGGGCCACCGTGCTTAGGGTGATCTGCTGCAGCGAGGGGGTGAGGATCGGCAGGACCCGCAGGGCTTCGAGATCGCCGCGCACTTCGCGAGGATACCGCACGCTGATCGGATAGCGGGCCAGGCCCTCGACGGTCTCGCCGATCGTCTGGCCGCCGATCGCACCCGAGACGATAGCCTGGACGTCGGCGATGTTGAGGCCGTAGCGGCCAGCGGCGGCTCGGTCGATGCGGACATCGATATAGCGCCCGCCGGTCAGCCGCTCGGCCAGGGCCGAACTGACCCCTGGCACGGTCTTGGCGACTTGGGCGATCTGCTGGGCGACGCGGTCGAGGTCATCAAGGTTCGCGCCCGACACCTTGACCCCGATCGGGCTCTTGATGCCGGTGGCCAGCATGTCGATGCG
>JAEXJH010000334.1 GCA_023445955.1 Pseudomonadota bacterium | reverse complement strand
CATCCGCAGCGTGGACGCTCGCCGGCGCGGCGATCACCGCCGCCATCAGCATGTTCCGCAGCATCGCCATCGTTCCCTCCGCCCCGTGTCGTTTCTGCGACGGGCTCTAGGCTAGATCGACGACGCGAACATGACAGTCCCAACGAGGGCTTGGGCAAAAGAAAAGCCCGGCGGATGGCCGGGCTTGAGAAGTAGGGAGGAAACGCCCCAGGAAGGGCAGAGGCCTCGGGCCTCACGGGTGATGATCTATGCTCGGAAGAACAGCGTTCAAGGGCGGCGGCGAAAAAACTTCGGTTTCGAACGCGCTTGGCTTGCCGGGGCCGTGTGGTAAAGCGCCAGTCCATGTCAGATCCCGCCGATCCCAACGACGTCCCGCCCGCTCCCAAGCCGCGCAAGCCTCGCAAGCCGCGCGCCAAGGCGGTGATGACCGAGGCGGCCGCCCTGCCCGAGGTTTCGGCCGAGTCGGCGGAGCCGCCGAAGCCGCGCCGCCCGCGCAAGCCCCGCACGCCCAAGCCGCCGGTCGAGGCTGTCGCCGAGACGCCCGAAGTCGTCGAAGAGATCCCCGCGCCAGAGCCGGTCGTTGAGCCCGAGCCTGAGGTCCTGCCCGACGAAGCCCCTGCCCCTGAAGCCGAGACCGAACTGCCGGAAGCCGTCGAGGCGATCCCGGAAGCCGCCCTCTCGCCCGCCGAGCCGGCTCCCACCAAGAAGCCGCCGATCTGGAAGCGTCCCGCCTGGCTGATCGGCGCGACCGCCGCCGTGGTGCTGGTGATCGTGCTCTTCGCCTCGCTGTTCTGGTCGTTGCCGCTGAGCCGCGCCCTGGAGCCGCTGACCAACTCGGCCATCGTTCTGGTCGCCGAAGACGGCTCGCCGATCGCCCGCCGCGGCTCCTACAAGGAGGCCCCGATCGACGTCGCCAAGCTGCCGGCCTACGTGCCCGGCGCCTTCATCGCCATCGAGGACCGCCGCTTCTACAGCCATATGGGCGTGGACCCGAAGGCGATCATGCGCGCCGTGGGCAAGAACGCCCAGGCCGGCGGCGTGTCGGAAGGCGGCTCGACCATCACCCAGCAGTTGGCCAAGAACGCCTTCCTCAGCAGCGACCGCAACCTGCGCCGCAAGGCTCAGGAGGCGATGATCGCGGTCTATCTGGAGGCCCGCCTCTCCAAGAACGAGATCCTGTCGCGCTACCTGTCGTCGGTCTATTTCGGCGACGGCGCTTTTGGCCTGCGCGCCGCGGCCCGCCACTATTTCGGCAAGCAGCCCGAGCAGCTGTCGATCGGCGAGGCGGCGATGCTGGCCGGCCTGGTCAAGGCCCCTTCCCGCCTGGCTCCCACCAACAACATCGAAGGCGCCCGCGAGCGCATGCGCGTGGTGCTGGGCGCCATGGTCGAGACCAAGACCATCACCCAAGCCCAGGCCGACGCGGTGGGCCAGGTCTCGGCGGTCGAGGAGCAGGACAAGCTGCCCACCGGCTCCTACTTCGCCGACTGGGCCCTGCCCCAGGCCCGCGCCTCGATCGGCGCGCGCTATGGCGAGACGATCGTCAAGACGACGCTCGATCCCGAGATGCAGGCCAAGGCCGAGAAGATCCTCAACGACTATATCGCCCGCGACGGCAAGGTCCTGAACATCACCCAGGGCGCCCTGGTGGCCATGCGCAAGGACGGCCGCGTCGTGGCCATGGTCGGTGGTCGCGACTACGGCGCCAGCCAGTTCAACCGCGCCGACGGCGCCCGCCAGCCGGGCTCGTCGTTCAAGCTGTTTGTCTACCTGGCCGCCCTGCAGTCGGGCATGACCACGACCAGCCCGATCCTCGACACCCCGGTGCAAGTCAGCGGCTACACACCTAAGAACCACGAGGGCAAGTATCGCGACCGCGAGATCCCGCTGATCAGCGCGTTCGCCGCGTCGTCGAACGTCGCGGCCGTGCGCCTGGCCCACGACCTCGGCCCCGCCAAGGTCATCAAGGTCGCCCGCCAGCTGGGCGTCACCGAGAAGATTCCCGACGACCTGACCATGGCGCTGGGCACCGGCTCGATGAGCCTGACGCGCCTGACCGCCGCCTACGCCTCGATCGCGGCTGGCGAATATCCGGTCGTCCCGCACGCCCTGGACACCTTCCAGAAGGGCAAGACCACCGCCTATGACCCCAAGGTGCTGACCGGCATGCGCGACCTGCTGCGCTCGGCCACTCATCGCGGCACGGGCCTGGAAGCGGCTATCGACGGCGCCTTCGGCAAGACCGGCACCACCCAAGACTATCACGACGCCCTTTTCGTCGGTTACGTCGACGATCTGGTCGTCGGCGTCTGGGTCGGCAACGACGACAACAGCTCGATGAACGGCGTGGTCGGCGGCGGCGAGCCCGCCAAGATCTGGAAAGCCTTCATGCTGTCGGCCCTGGGCCGCAGCGCCGGTCCGGCCGTGGTCGAGGATCCGATGGAGGATCTGGGCCTGCCGCTGGAAGGCGAGATCGGTCCCGACGGGATGCCGCTGGCCCCGCTGACGCCGGTTCCGACCGAGCCGCAGCCGCCCAACAGCGGCGTGCCCATCGCGCCGCCGCCCCCTCCGCCGCCGGAGCCGCGCCAATAGGAGACCGACATGTCCGACGACAGTGCGCGTGAAGAGTTGTCTGCCCTCGCCGAGGCCAAGGCCGGCCCGTTCCACGCCCGCGCCGAGGCCCGCGCCACCCGCGAAGGCCTGATCACCTTCGGCGTGGTGATGAGCGGCGTGTTCCTGTCGGCGGCGCTGCTGGTCTGGGCGGTGCGGCGACCGGTGCGCTAGAACCGGACGCCCGTCAGCGCCTCGGACGCCGCCCACAACTGCGCCGAGGCCTCCGCGTCGAGCGCCCGGTGAGGAATCTTCGCCTCGGCCGGATAGCCGCGAATTTCGCCCGCGCCGTCGGGACCATAATAGGCTCCGGGCTTGGCCGAGAACGAGGTCGCCGCGAACAGCGTGGGCAACGCCCCCTGCCAGGCGGGCTGGAACAGGAACCACAGCAGGCTGCGCGCCAGCCCCGCCCCGCTCCAGCGCCCCGGCGCGTTGTGCAGGAGGTTGGTGCGCGCGATGCCCGGGTGGGCTGCGAGACTGAAGACGCCCCATCCCCCCGCCTCGCTGCGCCGCTGCAGTTCGAGCGCGAACATCAGGCAGGCCAGCTTCGATTGAGCGTAGACCCGCATCGGATCGTAGGTCGCCTTGGCGTTCAGGTCGTCGAAGTCGATCGCGCCCTGCCGGGCCGCGACGCTGGACAGGGTCACCACCCGCGCCGCGCCGGCCTGGCGCAGCAACGGCATCAGCCGGGCGGTCAGCGCGAAGTGGCCCAGATAGTTGGCGCCGAGCTGCATCTCGAAGCCGTCGTCGGTCTCGAGCCGTCGCGGCGG
>JAEXJH010000333.1 GCA_023445955.1 Pseudomonadota bacterium | reverse complement strand
GGATGCGTAGCTCAGCGGGAGAGCACCTCGTTCACACCGAGGGGGTCACAGGTTCAATCCCTGTCGCATCCACCATTTTTCTCTCTCAGCTTAGCCCGCCCCGTACGGCCAAGGCCGTCAGTCGCTGACGCACGCTGCGTGGCTTGGCCAAGCCGAGGCGTTTCAGGGCCGCCTCGTCGCCCGGCCCCGCGCGTAGGCCCTTCATGACCAAGCCGAGCAAGGCCTTGGGCTCAGCCTGCGCCGCTTTCAATCGACCCAGCGCTGGCAACAGGCTCTCCTCCAGCGGATCGAAGTCCGAGCCGAACGGCAGCAGCGGCGCCAGACCTGCCGCCTTGGCGGGCGCCAGCGCGTCGGCGATGCGCTCGGGGGTGTTGTCGCAGAACTCGGTCGGCAGGACGTAGCCGCGCTCAAGCTTGCCGGCTGCCTTGGCCTGTTCCAGCAGCGCCGACTGGAAACGGCTGTCGGTGACCTTCAACAGGGCGACGATCACGTCTCGGTCGGTGCGTCCCCGCAGGTCGGCGATCCCGTACTCGGTGATGACGATGTCGCGCAGGTGGCGCGGGATGGTGCCGTGGCCATAGGACCAGAGCACGTTCGAGCGCGCCGCCTTCCCCGCCCCGCGCACGGCGTCGAGAGTGATCACCGAGCTAGCGCCCTCCAAGGCGAAGGCCTGGGCCACGAAATTGTACTGCCCGCCCACGCCGCTGACGACGCGGCCGTCCTCCAGCCCGTCGGAGACCACCGCGCCCAGCAGCGTGACCATCATGGCGGTGTTGATGAAGCGGGCGTCGACCCGGGCTGCGCGCTTGGCGGCCTCGTCGCCATAGAGCTCGTTGATGCCCGAAATCGCCTGCATCTGGAACTTGGCGCGGTCCGAAGCCGGCATCTCGCGCAGGGCGTCATAGAAGGCGCGCGGCCCTAGGAAGAAGCCGCCGTGCAGCACCGCCCCGTCGACCTCGCGCTTGAGCACGCCGGCCTTCCAGAGGTCGAGCAGGCAGTCGACGAACATCTCGGTGGCCGCGTAGAGCCCGCGCTCGAACGGCTCGGCGTGCTGGGGCGCTGCGCCCAGACGCTGGACGGTGTCGCGGAAGGCGGCGGGATCGCGGTGGCGGACGATCAGGCCCTGCGCGACCGCGTCGCTGATCGAGCCGATGCCCATCTGGACAGTGCCGCCGTCGGGGATCAGGCCCGCCGCGTGGAAACCGATCGCATAGTGGGCGTCGGTGACGGGCTCCTTGGGCGGCGCGAACAGCGGGAAGTCATGACCCTCCAGCACATGGCTGAACGCCGAGGCCGGCAGGTCGCCGTCGCCCGGCATGAACGGCAACTGGTCATTGACTTGGCCGACCAGCAAGAAGTCGGCCTTGCCCCGCGCTTTCGCGGCCAGCAGGTCCAGGGTGATGTCGGTATTGCAGGAGAGGCTGTAGCGGTCCCCCTCGCGCGCCACCAGCTGGGCTACGACATTGACGCCGCGATCCAGCAGATAGCCCGCCGCGTGGGTGTAGTTGGCCGAGATGTAGCTGCGCTGGGCGCTCTCCACGCCCAGCCGCGTGCCGGCCTGGAAGAAGAACTCATCGACCTGGATGTTGTCAGGCAACGCGTCGCAGCGCTGGACCTGCGCATAGGCCAGGGCCGGATAGCCGCCGAGGGTGCGCGCGATCACTGGCCCGAGGAAGGCCGCCTCCAGTTCCGACTTCGGGCGCGGCGGCTCCAAGGTCAGGGCGGTGAAGATGTGCAGGTGGAGGGACCGGTCGGCCATGGCCCGCGCGAACAGGGCGTTGACCACATGGTTGGCCTTGCCCAGGCCCAGCGGCAGGCCCAGCACGATGCGGCGGCCGACCTTGGCGATGATCGAGTCTGCGAGGGCGTCGGGGTCGGTGAAGCGGTCCGTCATGCCGCCAGCTTGGACCAGCCGGCGGCCGGCGCGAAGCGTTCGTCGTACTTAGGGAGCGCTATCGGCAGGCGCCTTCGGATCCGCGCCCAGCGCGATCACCGTCGCGTCCGAAGTCGCGGGCCATTCCTGGGCGATGACTTGCGGCGCTTTCCTGACGACATAGACCTTGCCGTCATGCGCAAGCCCGCCATTAGGCTCAGCCAGGCGGAATACGTCACCGGTCTCAAGTTGAGAGAGAACAGCGTCCTTCCAGTGGTTCTGGCCGATGAGCACTTGCACCCACCGAGTCTTGCCCAGCGCTATCATGAACGGTTTGTAATGTTACTGCTCGCCCAGCCGAGTCAGAAACGTTTCTGGCAAGCATTGTCAGGCGATGCCAGGGGACTCCCCGGATATTGTCCGATCCTGTCCAATCTTTAATGCGAGAACCGCAGCACGGTCGTCGAGCGGAACGGCGCGCCAGGCCGCACGAGCGTCGACGGAAACGCCGCTTGGTTGGGGCTGTCGGGCAGATGCTGGGTCTCGAAGGCGAAGCCCGAATACTTCGGATAGGCCGCGCCGCCGGGCCCCTTCTCGGTCCCGTCGAAGCCGTTGCCGCTGTTGATCTGTATCGAGGGCTGATCGGTCAGCAGGGTGACACGACGACCGCTGGCGGGGTCTTCCATCCAGGCGACCGCACGCACGCCGGGCTTGGCGGCGCGGAACACAAGGCTGTGGTCGAAGCCCTGGGACGGCGCCAGCAGCGGATCGTCCAGCGTCATCGCCTCGCCCTCACGGCGGGGCTTGCGAAAGTCCAGCACCGTGCCCGCGACCGACAACAGCTTGCCCGACGGCGCCTTGCGGGCGTCGACCTCGGCATAGCGGTCGGCGTCGAGCCAGATCGTCTGGCTCCGGACGTCGCCGCTCTCGGCGCCGGCCATATTCAGAAAGCCGTGGTTGGTCAGGTTCAGCACCGTCGGCGCCGAGGCCTTGGCGACGTAGTCGATCCGCAGTTCGTTGGCCTTGCGCATCAGCCGATAGGTCACGGTGATGTCCAGGGCGCCGGGAAAGCCCTGGTCGCCGTCCGGGCTGTGCAGCTCGAAGGCCACGCCCACCGACCGGGCGTCGCTGACCGGATGGCTGGTCCAGACCCGCTTGTCATAGCCGTTCGGGCCGCCATGCAAGGTCATGTGGTTGTTGCCGGCCGGCAGGGCGTAGGCCTTTCCGTCGACGACGATCCTGGCGTCCGTGATCCGTCCGGCGTAGCGACCGATCACCGAGGCCCAGCGCCGCGTGGTGGCCTCGTAGGCGGCCATGCTGGGCAGGCTGAGGATCACGTTCTCGAACCGGCCGCCCCGATCGGGCGCGGTGACCAGGGTCAGGGTCGCGCCGTAGTCGATGGCCGCGACGGTCATGCCGAGATCGTTGCGCAGGATCGTCTTCTCCACCGGCAAGCCGACCTTGGTCGCGCCGAACGACTCGCGCTTGACGTCGGCGGCGTGAGCCGATGAGGCAAGCAAGGCGATGACGGTCGCCAGGAACAGTCTACGCATCGATCCAGAGCACCGGTTGGCGGATGGGGTAGTTGCGGATGATCTCGGCCTCGACAGGGTCGGGATCAAGCCGTTTCCAGAGATCGAGATAGTCCTGCCGCTTCAGGGCCAGGCCGCCGAACAGCAGGCTGGGCTGGCGGACGGGCCAGCCGTCCCAAGCCTCGACATCAGGCGGTTTGGGCCAGGCCTTCTTGTCGGCGATGAACGGCGCCATCCAGGCCAGGGCGTCGGCGATCGAACCGCCGGTCGCGCCCTTCCAGGTCCAGAGGTCGCCGCCCATCACCTGGGCGCAGGCGGCCAGGACATCCAGGTTGAACAGGCAGTAGCCGTAGGGCTTGGTGCGGGCCAGCTCCAGCGGCTGGGCGCCGTCGGTGGCGATCTGGCCGGGGATCAGCGCCTTGATCCGGTTCTTCGCAATCTCGAGTTCGGCCTTGCGACCCGTCAGGCGCGCGAACTCGGCCGCCTGCAGCGCCCAGCAAGTGCCGTGGTTGTTCTTCTGATCGCGCTCGTCGACGCCATTCTTCGAGGTGGTCATCCAGGTCAGGTAGGCGTCGAACCAGGCCACAGTCGGAGCGTAGACATCGACCTTGGACCGCGCCGCTTTCAAAACGGACACCGCTCGCGCGACCTCGACCAGATGCAGGGTGTCGATGATGCCGATGCCCCGGCCGGTGTTGACGCCGATGATCGCCTGGGCGTGCTCCAGGTTGGAGCTCATCCGGGTGTCAGGCGAGATGAACCAGGCCCGCAGATGCTTCTCGGCCTGCTCGGCGTAGCGGACGTCCTTGGTCACCTTGTACGCCGCCGCCAGGGCCGGCAGCTGGACGCCCAGGCGGATCACCGCGTCGCGGTGGGCGGTGAACTTGTCAGGGTTGGAGTAGCCATCCTTGCGGACATAAGGCCCGTCCGGATTGGCTGGATCGGGCCACCAGTAGTCGGCCTCGGAATAATAGTCGTGGCGGCTGCCGGGACTGCGCGACGCGGCGAAGGCGGTGATCGTCACCGGCGCCTCGGCGAGGTAGCGATCGGCGGCCTTGAGGATACGCGCGCGGTCGATAGCCACGATGTCGAGCGAAGCCGCCTCCGCTCCGCACGCCGTCAACGCCAGGGCCGTCCCTAGGAAGAAGTCACGTCGGTTCATGAAACGCTCCAGACGGTAACGAGCGTAGCAAAAGAAAGGCGTCCCGCGTCCCCTCGGCGACTACGCCAGGGAGAGCATCTGCCGGTCAGGAAATCCGCGCTTGGGAGGGCGATGGGGAGTCCTGGAGACCGGCGGACCGCGACTTGCGCGGCGGGACAGTGGTCGATCCGGCGGGGGATTTGGTGAAGGACCCGCCGGACCGATTGGATCAGAAGCGCAGGCGGACGCCGAAGTAGATCTGCGGACCGTTGTCCGAGACCTCGGTGATCGAGTCCTCGCCGGCCTTGTACATGACGTCCCGCGTGCTGGTGACGTTCAGGGCCTGGAGCTTCAGCTGCACCTGCTTGGTCAGGTCATAAGACGCCGACAGGTTCAGATAGCCCGAGCCCTTGGCGCTGCGGTTGGTGCCGCTGTTGGGCTTGAAGTAGCTCGAGCGATAGCGGTACGACGCCCGCAGCGAGAGCTTGTCATTCTCCCAGTAGACCGAGCCGCTGCCGGTATATTTCGAGAGGCCGTTGAGGTTGGCCGCGCTCATGTAAGGGCTGACGGTCGAGGGATCGGGGATCTCGAAATTGGCCTCGGTGATCGCGAAGCTGCCCTGCACGCCGAACCCGCTGAGA
>JAEXJH010000332.1 GCA_023445955.1 Pseudomonadota bacterium | reverse complement strand
CCGAGAAGCAGGGCGCCGATTGGGTCGTGCATCAATGGCTGAAGAAAGCGGTGCTGCTTTCCTTCCGCCTGACCGACAACATGATCATCGCCAACGGCCCGGGCGAGGGCGTGTTCTGGGACAAGGTGCCGTCGAAATTCGCGGGCTGGGGCGAGAACCGCTTCCGCGCCGCCGGTTTCCGCGTCGTGCCGCCGGCTGCTGCGCGCAAAGGCTCGTTCCTGGCGCCGAACGTTGTGCTGATGCCGTCCTTCGTCAATATCGGCGCCTATGTCGATTCCGGCACCATGGTCGACACCTGGGCGACGGTCGGCTCCTGTGCGCAGATCGGCAAGAACGTCCACCTGTCGGGCGGCGTGGGCATCGGCGGCGTGCTGGAGCCCCTGCAGGCCAACCCGACCATCATCGAGGACAACTGCTTCATCGGCGCCCGCTCGGAAGTCGTCGAGGGCGTGGTCGTGGGCGAAGGCTCGGTCCTGTCGATGGGCGTGTTCATCAGCGCCTCGACCCAGATCATCGACCGCGCGACCGGCCAGGTCCACATCGGCAAGGTCCCGCCCTACAGCGTCGTGGTGCCGGGCAGCCGCCCCGACGCCAAGAGCGGTCTGGGCCTCGCCTGCGCCGTGATCGTCAAGACGGTCGACGCCCAGACACGCTCGAAGACGTCGATCAACGACCTGTTGCGGGACTAGTCGCCGCACAAGCGCCACCTTAAGGTTGTCCCCGCAGTGCGGGGATGACCGATGGCGCGATGGAGAAGCTATTTTAGCCTGAAGGGCCGCGCCTCGCGCCTGGCCTTCTGGCGGTTCTTTCTGCTGCAAAGCCTGGCCGCCGCCGCGATCCTGGTGACCACCAGCTTCGCCACCATCATCGGCGGCTGGCTGGGCGTGGTCCCGGCGCTGTTCATCGCACCGCTGCTCGCAGCCGCCTTCTGCATGACCGTTCGCCGCCTGCATGACCGCGGCAAGGGCATGGCCTGGGCGGTGATCTTCACCTTCGGACCGTTTCTTTTGGGGGCGCCGCTCAGGCTCATCGCCCGCGAAGCGTCCGTCGCCGTCGTGCTGACGGCCAGCCTGGCCGCCCTCGCCGGCGGTGTCCTGGCGCTGTGGAGCTGGGTCGAGCTTGGCGGTCTGCGCGGCCAGAAGGACCCCAACCGCTACGGCCCGGCCCCCAGAGGCGTCGCCGCCCGATCGTGACGCAAGTCCTCCACCTTCTCGGCCAGGTCCCGCGCGGCGTATGGACCGCTGTGGTCACCGCCACCGTCATGGCCCTCCTGGCCCGCGCTGCTTCCAGGCGGACGTTGCGCGACGCCGATGGCTGGACGCCGCTCCAGGCCACCATCGGCATGCAGGCGATGTCGGTATTCGGCCTCTTCCTGGTGTTGTTCTTCGTGGCGGCGAGCCTGATCGCCGTCGGGGCCATGATCCAGAGCGGCGGCCCCGATCGACCCATGATGTTGCTGCTCGCCATCGCGCCACCGCTAGCGGTGATGATTGGCTACGGCTCGCTCTACACCTTCTTCGTTCGCTTTCGTTTCAACGATGAAGGATGCGAGCGTACCGGCTATGGCCAACGCCGGTTCGTCGTCTGGAGCGATGTCGCGCGCATCCACCGTCACCCCATCTTCGGGCTGGTCCTGAAGGAGACCTCGGGACGCTGGTTTATGCTTCCGGAATATCACCGGGGTTTCGCCCAGTTGATCGAGCGGGCGGCCGCCAGCGGCGCGCCCGTCGAACTAGATTAAAACGCCCTACTTCGTCGCCTCGTGCACCTGGCGCTTGCTGTCGGCCGCGCCTTGCTTGACGTCCTGCTTCAGGTCCGAGCCGGCTTCCTTGGCCTTGTCGCCGGCCTTTTCGCCCAGTTCCTGGGCCTTGTCGGTGGCGTCGCCGGCGGCTTCCTTCAGCTCGGCGGCGGTTTCCTTGGTGCTTTCCTTGATCGCCGTGCCGGCTTCCTTGACGTCCGGATCGTTGGCGATGTTGTGGGCCGCGTCCTTGATGTCGGTGGCGGCGGCCTTGGCGCCGTCCTTGACCTTGTCGGCATGCTCCTGCGAGCAGGCGGCGAGAGACAGGGCCGCACCGGCGGCGGCGATCAGCATCAGCTTGGAACGCATGGTCAGGCTCCCGAATGGGTTCGATTAAGTCGGCTGGATAACGGTCCCCCACGGCACAGGTTCCGACTCCGCTTTTCGGAACGCCCCGGGACCGCTAAACCCCCGCCATGCGCATCGCCTTCCTCGGCACCCCCGACTTCGCCGTCACGTGCCTCGCCGAACTGGTCGCCTCGGGCCACGAGATCGTCGCCGTCTATTCCCAGCCGCCGGCTCCCCGCGGGCGCGGCCAGGAGCTGAAGCCCTCGCCGGTCCACGCCTTCGCCGAAGGGCTGGGCCTGCCGGTCCGCACGCCGGTCTCGATGAAGACGGCCGAGGAGGTCGAGGCCTTCCAGGCGCTGAACCTGGACGCCGCTGTCGTGGTCGCCTTCGGCCAGATCCTGGTCAAGGCGGTGCTGGACGCGCCCGAGCACGGCTGCTTCAACCTGCACGCCTCGCTGCTGCCGCGCTGG
>JAEXJH010000331.1 GCA_023445955.1 Pseudomonadota bacterium | reverse complement strand
TGGCGATCGGCCTGTTCAACTCGATCATGTTCCCGACCATCTTCACGTTGGGCATCGAGGGCATGGGCAAGAAGACCCCGGCCGCCTCGGGCCTGCTGTGCATGGGCATCGTCGGCGGTGCGGTGATCCCGCCGCTGACCGGCTTCGTCGCCGACCACATCGGCAGCCTGGGCCTGGCGATGTTCGTCCCGGCCGTCTGCTACCTGATCATCGCCGCTTTCGGCTGGTCGGCTCGCAAGCCCGCCGAAGCGCTCGACCCGGCCGAGGCGCTGGACGCCGCGCCGGCCGCGGCCACGCACTAAGACACTTCCAACACTCTGCAAGCGCACCCCGGAAGGTCCGTCCTTCCGGGGTTCTTTTTTGGCTAGTGCGCGTCCGGCGGTGGGGCCGCCGCGCCGGCCAGGGGAGGCGGCTTGCAGAACGGAGCCATGATCAGGGCCAGCACGAACAGGCCCGCCATCACCCGGAAGACGTCGTTGAAGGCCAGGGTCAGGGCCTCGCGCCCGACCACCTTGGCCAGCTCCCCTTGCACGATCATCGCGGCCTGGGCGGCGTCGGGCGTGCGCTCGGCGATGCGGGCGGCCAGGGTCTCCAGCGCGCCATTGCCCGAGCGGCCGGCCTCGCCCAGCGCCTCGCCAAAGCGGGCGACATGGATGCGGGCGTTGTCGCCCAGCCAGGTGTTGGCCACGGCGATGCCGATCGCCCCGCCCAGGTTGCGCATCAGGTTGAAGAGGCCCGACGCATAGCGCAGCTCGGCCATCTCGAACCCGCCCAAGGCCAGGGTCACGCTGGGCACGATGCACAGCATGATCGCAAAGCCCCGCAGCGCTTGCGGTCCCAAGAGGGCCATGAAGCCCCACTGGCTGGTCATGTGCGAGGTCAGCCACAGGGCCGCGGCGAACAGGGTCAGGCCGACGCTGACGGTGATGCGCGGGTCCAGCTTCGTCGACAGCCGCGCGGCGATCACCGTCGACAGGATCTGGGCGATGCCGGTGACGAAGACGGTCGTGCCGATCTCCAGGCTGTCATACCCACGCACCCGGCCCAGGAAGACCGGGATCAGATAGGTCGAGGCATAGAGCCCAAAGCCGATCACCAGGTTGAACAGGCAGGCGAAGGCGAAGGTGGGCTTTCGGAACGGCGACAGCTTGACCACCGGCCCGCCCGACCGCAGCGAGCGCTCGATGAACAGGCCTAAGGCGACCACCGTCACCCAGGCGACGACGGCGATGCCGGTGTCTTCGAACCACTGCTTGCGGGGGCCTTCCTCCAGCACATATTCGAGCCCGCCCAGGAACACGGCCATGGCCGCCAGGTGCGAATAGTCGATGGTCTTCAGCATCGACAGGTTGGGCCGGTCGACCTTGATGAGGTTGATCGCCAGGATCGTCACCAGGGCTCCCGGCACGATGTTGATGTAGAAGATCGAGCGCCAGCCGACCGCCTCGGTCAGCCAGCCGCCGACCGTGGGACCCAGCGTCGGGGCCAACACCGAGACCATGCCCAGGATCGCCGGGATCATCGCGCGTTGCGGTCCGGAAAACATCGCAAAGCCCGTGGCGAACACCGTGGGCACCATGGCCCCGCCGGTGAAGCCCTGCAGCACGCGGAATAGGATCATCGAGTCGATGTCCCAGGCCATGCCGCACAGGGCCGAGGAGATGGTGAAGAGACCGGCCGACAGGGCGAACAGCCACCGCGTCGACAGGCTTTGCGCCAGAAACGCCGCGAACGGGATCATGACCAGCTCAGCCATCAGGTAACCGGTCTGCACCCAGCTGATCTCGTCGGGACCCGCGGAGAGCCCCGCCTGCACGTCGTTCAGCGAGGCGGCGACGATCTGGATGTCGATCAGGGCCATGAACTGGCCGAACGCCATCACGCCGAAGATCAGGAACTTCGTTCGACTGGGCAGGGCGCCCGGATCGATCGGCGGCTTGGCGACGGCTGGGCTCACGGGAGCGCCCCTTGAAAGTATGATAGCTATAATATTATATGCGTCATGTAATCGAGGCCGCAAGATGCGCTACGACGCCGAACACAAGCTGAAGACCCGCCAGCGGGTGTTGGACGAAGCCGCCAAGGCCATTCGCGAGGAGGGGCCGCACCGCCTGGGCGTGGCCGGGGTCATGGCCCGCGCGGGCCTGACGCATGGCGGCTTCTACGCCCACTTCCCGTCGAAGGAGGCGTTCGTGGCCGACGCCATCGCCCACATGTTCGAGGGCGGGCCGATCACGACGCTGAAGAAGGTCAAGGACCTGCCGCCGCGCGAGGCGCTGGCGGGCTTCATCGACTTCTATCTTTCCGCCCGCCACCGCGACAACCGCAACGGCGGTTGCCCGTTGCCCTACCTGGCCGGCGACGCGCCGCGTCTGGCGGACGCTTCGCGGGAACGCTACGCCCAGGGTACGGCCAACCTGACCCAGGTCATCGCCGACCGCCTGGCCGATCTGGGCCGCCCGCACCCCGAGGACGAGGCCAGCTCCATGCTTTCGGAACTGGTCGGCGCCGTGACCCTGGCCCGCGCCGAGGCGGACCCCGACCGCTCCGACGCCATTCTCGAACGCTCGCGTGCGCATTTGAAGCGCCGCCTTGGCCTGGAGGCCGCCCAATGACCGACGCCACTTTCGATGGGGCCGCCGTCCAGAATCCCGCCAAGGCCAGGAAGGCCCCATTCTCGCGCAAGACCGTGCTGGCGGTCGGCGGGGCGGTGGCCGTCGCGGTCGCCGGAGGCGCCTTCATCGCCGCGCCCAAGGGCGCGGTCTCGACCGACGCGGCCTATGTCCAGGCCGACAGCTCGGCCATCGCGCCGCGGGTCCGGGGCCTGGTCTCCCAGGTGCTGGTCGAGCACAACCAGACGGTCCGCCGCGGCGACGCCCTTTTGCGCATCGACCCCGAGGAGTTCGACGCCAGGGTGATTTCGGCCCAGGCCGATGTCGGCAACGCCGAGGCCGCCGCCGCTAGCGCCCGCGCGGCTCTGGTCTCGCTGGACGCCGAGCAGCGCCTGGCCGGCTCGACCATCCGTTCGGCCCAGACCGCCATCGCCGCCGCCGACGCCGAAAACGTCCGCGCCCAGGCCGACCGCAAGCGCTACGAAGACCTCGCCGACAGCGGCGCGGTGGCCAAGCGCGACGTTGAGCGCTTCCGCGCCGCCGCCGTCGGGGCTCAGTCGGCCGCAGACCGCAGCCGCGCCCAGCTCTCGGTCAGCCAAGACGAGGCCGCCGTCACCGCGGCCAAGCGCGCCACCCTGACGGCCAACCTCGCCCAAGCCGAGGCCGCCGTGGCCCGCGCCAAGGCCGCCCTGATCCTGGCCCGTCAGGACCAGAGCCACGCGGTGATCGTCTCGCCGATCGACGGCGTGGTCGGCGACCGCCAGGCCGAGCCCGGCGACTATGTCCAGCCCGGCACGCGCCTGATGACCATCGTGCCGATGAAGGCGCTCTACGTGGTCGCCAACTTCAAGGAGACCCAGGTTGCGCGCATGCTCCCGGGCCAGGAGGCGACGATCAAGGTCGACGCCCTGGACGGCAAGGCGCTGAAGGGTCACGTCGAGAGCTTCGCCCCCGGCTCGGGCTCGCAGTTCTCGCTGCTGCCGTTCGAGCCGGGCACGGGCAACTTCACCAAGATCGTCCAGCGCGTGCCGGTCCGCATCCGCCTGGACCCGGGCCAGGCCGAGGTCGCACGCCTGCGCCCGGGCCTGTCGACGACGGTGAAGGTGCGACTGAAAGGCTAGCCGTTCTTCCGCCGCCCTCGCCGTGCTAGCGTCGCCTTGTCGACGGATGCGGGGGCGGACATGTCGGACACCAAGCGGTCATTTCTTGAAAAGGCGGCGTTGACCGGCCTGGCGAGCATGCTGGGCGCGGCGTCCGCGCGGGCGGATGAGCTGCCCTATACGCCGCTGATGGACCTGGGGCCGTTCTATCCGGTCCAAAAGCCCAAGGAGGTCGACGCCGATCTCACGCGGCTGACCGGACACAAGGTCCGCGCCAAGGGCGAGATCATGGAGGTGTCGGGCCGTGTCCTGGATCGCCACGGCAAGCCGGTGTCGGGCGCCAAGCTCGAGATCTGGCAGGCCAACGCCGGCGGCCGTTACGCCCATCCCGGCGACAGCCACGGCGAGCTCGATCCGAACTTCCAGGGCTATGCGCGCCTGACGGCCGACGCCGAGGGGCGCTACAGCTTCCTGACCATCAAGCCGGGCGCCTATCCGGCCGGCGACTACATGCGCGCGGCCCACATCCACTTCGACGTGACCGGCCGCGACGACCGGCTGGTGACGCAGATGTACTTTCCGGGCGACCCGCTCCTGGGCCAGGACGCGATCTTCAAGGCCGACCTGTCCATTGCCGAAGAAGCGACCCGAGCCGCCGTCTTCGGCAAGCTGACGTCGGGCGCCTCGACCGTCGAGAAGGGCGCGACGCTCTGCCGGTGGGACGTGGTGCTCTACGACGGCTAGCCGCCCTTGCGGCTGCGTGGACTGGCGCCCGTCCAGCGCTTGAAGGCGCGGGAGAAGGCGCTGGTTTCGGAGAAGCCGACCAGATAGGCGGTCTCGTTGACCGACAGCTTTTCCAGATAGGTCTCGGCCATCCGCCGGCGCAGGTCGTCCAGCACCTGGTCGAAACTGACGCCCTCGGCCTTGAGGCGGCGGTAGAGGGTCTGGCG
>JAEXJH010000330.1 GCA_023445955.1 Pseudomonadota bacterium | reverse complement strand
TCATGGGCGCGGCCTACACCACGCGGTGCATGGCGATAAGCGCCCCACCGTGGGCTTGCTGAACGTCGGCTCGGAAGACCAGAAGGGCCACGAGGAAGTGCGCGAGGCCCACGCCATCCTGCGCGAGACCAAGCTGGACTTCGACTATCACGGCTTCGTCGAGGGCAACGACATCGCCTACGGCACGGTCGACGTGGTGGTCACCGACGGCTTCACCGGCAATGTCGCGCTGAAGACGGCCGAGGGCCTGGCGCGGTTCTTCACCAACGAGATCAAGTCGACCCTGACCTCGGGCCCGCTGGCCATGCTGGGCGCGGTGATCGCCTCGGGCGCGCTGGGCAAGATGCGCAAGCGCCTCGACCCCAGCCGGGTGAACGGCGCGCCGCTGCTGGGCCTGAACGGCATCGTGGTCAAGAGCCATGGCGGCGCCGACGCCAACGGTTTCGACTCGGCCATCCGCGTCGCCACCAACCTCGCGCGCAGCGACTTCCGCGCCGAGATCGACAGAAATCTGAAGCGTCTGACCGCCGTGGCGGCCAAGAGCGAAGCTCCGACCCCGGAGCAGGGAGCGGCCGAGTGAGCGTAGTTCGCAGTGCAGTGACCGGCGTCGGCGCGTATCTGCCGCCGAAGGTCGTGACCAACGACGACCTGGCCAAGTTCGTCGACACCAGCGACGAATGGATCGTCGAGCGCACCGGCATTCGCCAACGTCACCAGGCCGCCGACGACCAGCCGGTTTCCGACCTCGCCGTCGAGGCCGCCAAGGACGCCCTGGCCGCCGCTGGCAAGTCCGCCGCCGATGTCGACCTGATCATCGTGGCCACCACCACGGCCGACCTGACCTTTCCCGCCGTCGCCACCATGGTCCAGCGCAAGCTGGGCGCGCCGGTCGGCATCGCCTTCGACGTCCAGGCGGTCTGCTCGGGCTTCGTCTACGCCATGAGCGTCGCGGACGGCTTCGTGGCGCGGGGGCACGCCAAGTGCGCCCT
Organism: Pseudomonadota bacterium; assembly: GCA_023445955.1. GTDB lineage: Bacteria > Pseudomonadota > Alphaproteobacteria > Caulobacterales > Caulobacteraceae > Caulobacter. The sequence goes on along the minus strand of JAEXJH010000330.1, from coordinate 4,969 downwards.
GGTCATCGGCGCCGAGACCATGACCCGCCTGATGGACTGGAGCGACCGCGGCACCTGCGTGCTGTTCGGCGACGGCGCCGGCGCGGTCGTTCTCGAGCCGAAAGAAGGCGAGGGGACTACGGCCGACCAGGGCATGCTGGGCTTTGCGCTGCGCGCCGACGGGACCAAGCAGGACCTGCTGTTCGTCGACGGCGGGGTCTCGACCACCGGCACGGTCGGCAAGCTGCGGATGCTGGGCAACCAGGTCTTCAAGCACGCCGTGATCAACATCTCCGAGGCCATCCATTCGGCGGCCGCCAACGCCGGCGTCACGGTGCCCGAGGTCGACTGGTTCATTCCGCACCAGGCCAACCAGCGCATCCTGGCCGGCGTGGCCCATCGCTGCGGCATCGACGAGGAGAAGGTGATCTCGACGGTCGCCATCCACGCCAACACCTCGGCCGCCTCGATCCCGCTGGCCTTCGCGCATGGCGTCAAGGACGGGCGGATCAAGAAGGGCGATCTGCTGCTGCTCGAAGCCATGGGGGGCGGCCTGACCTGGGGCGCCTGCGTTCTGCGCCTTTAAGGCGCAGCTTGCCCGGAGTTCTCGCTCGGCCTGAACTGTCGCCGTTGAGCCTTTGACTTCATGCGATAATCGCGGCATGAGGTCGTCGGTGAATTTTGGGCGCGGTCCGTGAGGGCGGTCGCGAGATACCAAGGTTCGCCGCGAGTGCTCCATCGGAGGTGGTCTGTTCGGCCGCCAAGATACGCGTGAAGGGGGTTGCATGAAGGGCGCTACTTTGACCCGGGCCGACCTGTGCGAGGCGGTCCATGAAGAGGTCGGATTGACCCGTCAGGACTGCGCCGGCTTGGTCGAGCGCACCCTGGATCTCGTGGCCGAGGCGCTCGAAGAGGGCGAGACGGTCAAGCTTTCCGGATTCGGCGTCTTCCAGGTCCGCGCCAAGCGCGCCCGCATGGGGCGTAATCCCAAGACCGGCGAGCCGGCAGAGATCGAACCCCGTCGGGTGATCGGCTTCCGCGCCTCTCAGGTCATGAAGGCGCGAATCGACCGCGCCCTGGGCGACTAGGAGTTCGATGCGGTGGCGAAGGGGCCGAACGCCTTCCGCACGATCTCCGAGGCCGCCGACGAGCTGGGCGTGCCGCAGCACGTGCTGCGTTTCTGGGAAACCAAGTTCTCCTTCATCCGCCCGATGAAACGGGCCGGCGGGCGGCGCTTCTATCGCCCGCAGGACGTGGCCGTTCTGAACGGCGTCCGCACCCTGCTGCACAGCGAAGGCCTGACCATCAAGGGCGTGCAGAAGCTGCACCGCGACCAGGGGCTGGCCCAGGTGGTCGCCGCGGGCATCGGCTCGAACGGTTCGGCCAGCCTAGATCCCAATTTCGACTACGAGGCGTCGGATGCGCCGGCCAAGCGCCTGGACACCGGCGCGCGCGACCGCCTGGCCTTCGCGCTGGACGATCTGACGGCCATTAAATCGCGTCTCGACGGTCTTCTCGTCAGAGGCTGATTTTCGTCCGAAATCGCTGTTGCCCTCCCCAAGAGCGGCGCCTATAAGAGCGCCTCTTCCGTCGGAGCGTGGCGCAGCCTGGTAGCGCACTTGACTGGGGGTCAAGGGGTCGCAGGTTCGAATCCTGTCGCTCCGACCATTTCCTTCGGGGAATAAACGGAAGACGAAAGGCCGCCCCTCGGGGCGGCCTTTTTCATTCCTACCTCTGGCCGACGTTGAGCGGTTTGTCGGCCTTGCCCATCCAGGTGATCAGCGGAATCACCGGCAGCACCCAGCCCATGCCCAGCGCCACGAAATAGATCAGGTGCACGAAGCGGTTCTGCGGCAGGTGGTCGTAGAGGCTGGTGAAGGCCCAGATCCAGGCGATCAGGACCGCCATCACGGCGAACGAGCCGATCAGCTTGCGCAGGCGCGCTGGAATCATAGGAGCGCTCACGCGGTTCTCCGGAAAAGGCCGAGCACGGCCAGGAACAGGATCGCGCCCACGCTGGAGACGATCAGCTCGCCGACGAAGCCGGCCAGGTGCAGGTCGATGCGCGAGGCGATGAACGCTCCGATGAACGAGCCGATCACGCCGATCAAGAGCTTGATGAACAGCGAGTGGCGGCGCGCCAGCACGACATCGGCGATCCAGCCGGCCAGGATGCCGATCACCGCTGCTGCGAATACGCCCATGCCACTCATCGTGTTCTCCCCCGAGACTGACGTTTTAGCCCGAACGCACGGCGCCGTCATGCTGAGCCATAGAACCGTTGATGCGCGCAAGCGACGGGCGTAGGGAAGTCTCGCCGCATTTCGGCCCAGTAGTGACGCTTTTCAGACCCTATGACGTCCTTCCTGCGTTCCGACCGTTCGCGCCCCGTCGCGATCTGGCTCTTCATCGTCGCCGCCATGGTGTTCGCCATGGTCGTCGTGGGCGGCGCGACCCGCCTGACCGACTCCGGTCTTTCGATCACCCAGTGGAAGCCGATCATGGGCGCGCTGCCGCCCATGTCCGAGCAGGCCTGGCGTGAGAGCTTCGAGCTCTACAAGAAAATCCCCCAGTTCCAGCTGGTGAACCCCGACATGACCCTGGAAGGGTACAAGGGCATCTTCTGGTGGGAATGGGCGCACCGCCTGCTGGGCCGGACCGTCGGCGTGGTCTTCGCCATTCCGTTCGCCGTCTTCCTGATCCGCCGCCAGATCCCGCGCCGCCTGATCGCGCGCTGCGCCATCATGCTGGGCTTGGGCGGCCTGCAGGGCTTGGTTGGCTGGTGGATGGTGTCGAGCGGCCTGTCCGAGCGCGTCTCGGTCGCGCCGGAGCGGCTGATGATGCACCTGGGCCTGGCGCTGGCCCTGTTCGTGGTCCTGATCTGGACGGCCCTAGACGCCTGGAGCGGCTCGCCGCGGGTCGAGGAGCGCTCAGCCTGGCGCGGCTGGGCCCTGGCTTTCCTGGGCGCGGTGTTCTTTCAGAGCCTGCTGGGCGCGCTGGTCGCCGGCAATGACGCGGGCCTCGTCTACAACGACTGGCCGCTGATGAACGGCAGCTTCTTCCCCGCCGAATACGCCGGCAAGAGCTTCTGGGGCACCTTGGCGCATAGCCAGGGCGCGGTGCAGCTGCACCACCGGCTGATGGCCTACGCCCTGTTCGCGGCCGGCCTGGCGATCGCCGTCCTGGCGCGGCGCGACCGTCCGCTGGCGGCGGGCAGCAAGGCCGTGGCCATGACCCTGGCCGGGGTCGTGACGCTGCAGGCGGGTCTGGGGATCTGGACGCTGATGACCAGCGTGCCGATCGCGCTGGGCGTGCTGCACCAGGCCGGCGCGGCCCTGCTGCTGGCGACGGCGACGGTCTTCGCCTGGCGCGTTCGCAGGCCCTGACTTTGTAAGCCCTGTCTTTTCGGGGGGCTTGAAACAAAGTCCCGGAACAACTGTCACAACGCGAGCGCAAAGCGGGCCAAGTCCTCATGGAGCTTGGCCTTGATGCGTCCCCTTGTCCTCGCGCTGATCGCTTCCGTCGCCGTTCCCGCACTCGCGTTCGGCCAGACGCCCAACGCCGCCGTCAGCGCGGCCGACGCCTATTACAAGGCCGGCGAGGCCGCCCTGGCGCGGCAGATGGCCGTGGTCCCCAACACGGGCAAGGCCAAGAACGTCATCCTGTTCCTGGGCGACGGCATGGGCATCTCGACGGTCACGGCCGGCCGAATCTATGACGGCCAGCAGAAGGGCGTCGACGGCGAGTCTAATTCGCTGGCCTTCGAGAAACTGCCCTATTCGGCGCTTTCCAAGACCTACAGCCACGACACCCAGGTCACCGACAGCGCCGCGGGGATCACGGCGATCATGACCGGCGTGAAGACCCGCAACAAGATCATCGGCCTGACCGGCGCGGCGATCGGCGGCCAGTGCGAGACCGAGAAGGGGACCGGCGTCGACACCCTGGCCGAACTGGCCAAGGCGCGCGGCAAGGCCGCCGGCGTCGTCACCACCACCCGCGTCACCCACGCCACCCCGGCCGGCGCCTATGCCCACACCGCCTATCGCGATTGGGAGGGCGACGCCGACATGCCGGCCAAGGTCCGCGAAGCCGGCTGCAAGGATATCGCCCGCCAGCTGATCGAAGCCTCGGACGCGCTGCGCCTGGACGTCGTCATGGGCGGCGGCCGCTCGCGCTTCCTGCCCAAGGGCCAGGGCGACGGCAAGCGCGCCGACGGCCGCGATCTCAGCGCCGAATGGCTGAAGGCCGAAGGGCAGGGCGCGTCCTACGTCACCACGGCTGACCAGCTGAAGGCGATCCCGGCCGGCACGAAGCATGTGCTGGGCCTCTTCGCGGCCGAGCACCTGCCGTACGAGGTCGAGCGCGCGACGTTGGGGCAGGGCGTCCCGACCTTGGCGCAGATGGCGACCTCGGCCGTCGACGTGCTGTCCAGGAACCCGAACGGCTACTTCCTGCTGGTCGAGGGCGGCAAGATCGACATGGGCAGCCACCTCAACAACGCTAAGCGCACCCTGACCGAGACGGTCGAGTTCTCGAAGGCGATCGAGGCCGTGCTGGCCAAGGTCGACCTGAAGGACACCCTGGTCGTCGTCACCGCCGACCACAGCCACGGCCTGGTGATCTCGGGCTACGCCGCCCGCAACGCGCCGATCCTGGGCCTGGCCGGCAACGAGGGCGAGCCGATCCGGGGCGGCGACGGCAAGCCCTACACCACCCTGATGTTCGCCACCGGCCCCGGCGGCCCGAAAGGCGCCGACACCCGCAAGGATCCCTCCAAGGAAGACCAGGACGACGCCGAATACGTGCAGGAAGCGACCGTGAACCTGGGCAGCGCCGCCCACAGCGGCGAGGACGTGGGCGTATTCGCCGCCGGCCCGCAGGCCTTCCTGGTGCGCGGCGTGGTGGAGGAGAGCTACATCTTCCAGGTCATGCGGCATGCGTTTGGGTTTGATGGGAAGGCGGGCGCCGCGGCCGCCAAGAAGAAGCG
>JAEXJH010000329.1 GCA_023445955.1 Pseudomonadota bacterium | reverse complement strand
CCTCTATTCCACCCAGGCCACCGCCGTCGGCGGACGCGGCGGCTGGGTCGGCAGCGTCGACGGGGCCTTGAAGGTCAAGCTCTCGACACCCAAGGCCCTGGGCGGGTGCGGCGGGGCGGGCAGCAATCCCGAGCAGCTGTTCGCGGCCGCCTATGCGGCGTGCTTCCTGGACGCGCTGCGCCTGGCGGCCGACGACCTGGACATCGCGATCGCCGAGGACGCCAACGTCACCGCCACGGTCGCCGTCGGCCATCCCGACGACGATCCGACGCTGGCCCTACGCATCGGCCTCTCCATCGACCTCGCCGGCCTGCCCTCGGACAAGGCCGAGGCCCTGGTGGCCCACGCCGACGCGCTGTGTCCCTACTCCCGCGCGCTGCGCGAGGTCACCCAGGTTCGAATCCAGGTGACGTAAGGCTCGCATCGCGCTTCGATCCCCGCGACTCGCTCTCGGGGACTACATCGCCATGCCGCATCTGCCGGACTTCGAGGCCTGGGCGATCTTCGCCAAGGTGGCCGAGCGCGGCTCGTTCTCGGCCGCGGCCGAGGAGCTGGGCCTGGCCAAGACCACCGTCTCCAAGGCCGTCACCCGGCTGGAGGAGCGGATGCGCACCACCCTGCTCCACCGCACCACCCGACAGCTGTCCCTGACCGAGAGCGGCCGCGCGTCGCTGGAGCGCGCCGCCCGCATCCTCTCCGACGGCGAGACGATCGAGGCCGAGATTCTGGAGGAAGCCGCCGTGCCGCGCGGCCTGATCCGCCTGGCCTGCACCGCCGCGTTCGGCGTGCGAACCCTGGCCCCGTTGATCCCGGCGTTCCTCAAGCGCTATCCGGAGATCGAGCTCGACCTGCACATCACCGACAACAAGATCGACCTGATCGCCGACGGCTTCGATGGCGTGATCAAGGTCGGCCAGCTGGCCGACTCCTCGCTGCGCGCCAGCCGGCTGTTCGCCCATCGCCTGCCGGTGGTCGGAGCGCCGGCGCTGTTCGAGAAGTACGGCCGCCCCGAGCAGCCCGAAGACATCCTGAAGATGCCGATCATGGTCTACACCCATGTGCGCGAGGCCCAGGAGTGGCGGTTCTTCCACCCCGAGCACGGCGAGCGCCTGGTGATGGTCCAGGGGACGTATCGGATGAACAACGGCCTGGCGGCGGTGCCGATGCTGCTGGAGGGCCTGGCCCTGACGCTGCAGCCCGAGGTCTATATCTGGGAGGAGCTGCAGGCGGGCCTCCTGGAAGAGGTCCTCAAGGACTGGAGCCTGGTCGCCGTGCCGGTGCACCTGGTCACCCCGCCCGGCCGCGCGCGCCCTGCGCGGATGCGGGTGCTGCTGGAGTTCCTGCGCGAGCACTTCTCCCGCCAACCCTGGGCGCACGGGATCGAGCACTAGATCCGCGTTTTGCGATTAGCGCAGTTTTGGAAACACTGAAGAACCAAAACACCGGATTATCGCCTGAACGGACCCGGCCTACTCCTTTGCTCAACGGAACACACACCCCGGAGCAAGACGATGGACGCCAGCAAGATCCAGGTCCGCAGCCAGACCCAGGCCCGAGACGCCGCGTTCGACATCGCCCGCGGCGGTCTGGCCCCCTGGCAGGTGCGGATGGTCGAGACCCACATCGACGGCAACCTGGACCGCAACATCACCGTCGAGGAACTGGCCGGCCTGGCGCGACTGTCGGTCAGCCACTTCGGCCGGGCCTTCAAGCAGAGCTTCGGCGTCGCCCCGCACGCCTACATCACCGCCGAGCGCATGGCCCTGGCCCGCGACCTGATGCTGACCACCAGCGAGCCGCTGTCGCAGATCGCCCTGACCGTCGGCCTGGCCGACCAGAGCCACCTCTCGCGCCTCTTCCGCCAGCATGTCGGCGAAAGCCCGCTGGCCTGGCGGCGCGCCCGCTGGACCCCGACTCAGGCCGGAATCGCTCTGCAGTGAGTTTCGCTGAAAGTCAGCTTTGCGGACGGTCGTTAACGCTTTTTCGCTCAGCTTGACCGTTCATCGAGCGACGAATTCGGAAAAAACCTTGTCCCACGGGCGTTTTGTCCCCGTGAATCGGCTTTTTAACCTTCCCTAACGGGTGACAAACCCAATCTGGCTCGGCAGGCTCACATTTCCCTGATTCACAGGAATGAGCTTGAGAAGATGAACGTTTCCGATCTGGTCGACGCCGCTGTTGCCGCTGACGACAAGCTGACCAAGACCCAAGCCAAGGCCATCATCGATGGCGTCTTCAAGTCGATCTCCGACGCCGCCGTGAAGGGCGATGAAGTCTCGATCCCGGGCTTCGGCAAGTTCAAGGTCCAGGCCAAGCCGGCCCGCACCGGCCGCAACCCGGCCACGGGCGCGACCATCGAAATCGCCGCCAGCAAGAAGGTCGCCTTCACGCCGGCCAAGCAACTGAAGGACGCCGTCAACGGCTAACTTCAGCGTGGAGGCGGGCGCTTAAGTGTCCGCTTCTCGACGTTGCTATTCACGCGCGACATTGTGCTCCATGCCCTTGTCGCGCGTGAAGACTATCTAGAACAAAATAAGAACGATAACGTGCCCCGTATGGCCGTTCTCGATCTCAGACGTAAGCTCGCTATCCTCTCCGACGCCGCCAAGTACGATGCGTCCTGCGCCTCGTCCGGGGCCGAGAAACGAACCTCCGTCGGCGGCCAGGGCGTGGGCTCGACGGAAGGCATGGGCATCTGCCACGCCTACGCGCCCGATGGCCGATGCATCAGCCTGCTGAAGATCCTGCTGACCAACTTCTGCATCTACGACTGCGCCTACTGCATCAACCGCGTGTCGTCGAACACGCCCCGGGCGCGGTTCACGGTGAAGGAAGTCGTCGACCTCACCCTGAACTTCTACAAGCGCAACTATATCGAGGGCCTGTTCCTGTCCTCCGGCGTCATCCGCACGGGCGACTACACGATGGAGGAGATGGTCCGGGTGGCGAAATCGCTGCGGCTGGACCATGACTTCCGCGGCTACATCCATCTGAAACTGATCCCCGAGGCCTCGCCCGAACTGGCGGCCGAGGCCGGGCTCTATGCCGACCGGGTGTCGATCAATATCGAACTGCCCCGCGACGACAGCCTGGCCAATCTGGCCCCCGAAAAGAGCCCGACCGACATCAAGCGCGCCATGGGCCGCATGCGCCTGGCCATCGACGACCACGCCGTCCCCGCCCGCAAGGCTGGCACGCGCACCTTCGCCCGCAGCCAGTCGACCCAGCTGATCGTCGGCGCGGACGCGGCCAAGGACGGCGACATCCTGGCCCGCAGCGCCAGCCTCTACGGCGCCTACCGCCTGGGGCGGGTGTTCTATTCGGCATTCAGCCCGATCCCGGACGCCAGTCACCGCCTGCCGCTGTCGCGGCCGCCGCTGCTGCGCGAGCACCGCCTCTACCAGGCCGACTGGCTGATGCGGTTCTACGGCTTCGAGCGACCCGAGATCGTCGCCGAGGGCGAGGACCTGGACCTGACCGTCGATCCCAAGACCAGCTGGGCGCTGCGCAACCGCGCTAAGTTCCCGGTCCACATCCAGACCGCCGAAAAGGAGATGCTGCTGCGCGTGCCGGGCCTGGGCGCCAAGACCGTGGAGCGCATCCTGGCGGCCCGCAGGGTGACGCGGGTGACCCTCGATGACCTCAAGCGCGTTGGGGCCGTCCTGAAGCGCGCCAGGGCCTTCGTGATCACCGCCGACTGGACGCCGGGCGCCCTGGCCGACCGCGACAGCCTGAAGGCGGCGCTGGTCCAACCGCAGCAGCTGAGCCTGTTCTGATGCGCGTCGTGCGCTTGGCCTCTGAGATCGACTTCACCGGCTGGCGCACGGCCGCGCGGGCGCTGCGGGCGGAGGGCGTAGAGCCGCAGGCGGTGGTGTGGACGGTGGAGCGTGAGCTGTTCGACCTGGACGCCCCCGCCCCGTCCGTCGCCGCCAACTTCACCGTCCCCGCCGCCTTCGTCGAACTGGCCGAGCAGGTGATCCAGAAC
>JAEXJH010000328.1 GCA_023445955.1 Pseudomonadota bacterium | reverse complement strand
TGCCGCCAAAGGCGTCGGCGGCGGCGTCGCTGAGCGAGGCCTCGGGCTCGACGCCCAGGAAGTCGGTCAGGTCGGCGGCGGTGGCGTTGACGCCGCTGTTGGGGCCCAGATAGAGCGCCAGGCGCTCGATCTCGGCGCGGGCCACGCCGCGCTCCTTGGGCAGGCGCGAGACGAAGAGGTCCAGGGCCTCGCTGTTGAGGCTGACCTTGTCGTTGGCCAGGGTGTCGCGGGTCAGGCGGGCCAGGTCGCCGGCTTCATCCTCGTAGCAGGGGATGACGGCGCAGCCATTGGCCTTCTCGCCGACCTTGCGCAGCTGGCTATCGCGGCCCAGGGCCCCGGCCTCGACCAGAAAGAAGGCTTCGGGGTTCAGCTGGCCCTCGACGTGGCGGGTCAGGGCCTCGGCCGCCTGCTTGTCGGGTCCGGCCTTCTCGCCGTTCAGGCGCAGGCGCACCAGGCGGCGGCCGCCCATCAGCGACATGGCCGACAGCTCGTCCTCCAGCTTGGCCGGATCGGCGTCCAGGTCGCCGTCGGTCAGCATGGCGGTGTCGAAGGGATCGTCCGGGCGCTCGACCACGCGCTTGGCCAGGGCGTTGGCGCGATCACGCACGACGCCCCGGTCCTTACCGTAGAGGACCACGGCCCGGATGTCCGGGGTCGGCTCCCGCAGGAAGCGTTCGACGTCCGGACGCTTGGAGAGGATCATCGCGCCTTAAGCCGCCGGCTTCTTCTTGCCCGCGGCGAGCCAGGTGGCCAGGTCCAGCTGGATCTTGCGCGCGGCCTCGGTCGCCGCCCGTTCCTGGCCGTCGTTCTGGGCCGCGATGGCCGCGTAGGGCTGGTCGGCGGAGTCGTAGGTCACCGACACTTCGGTCTTGCCGTTGGTGGCTTGGGCGCCGGTCTTGGCGTCCATCAGGCGCCAGTCGACGGTCATCCGCAGCTCGTAGCGGTTGGCGACGTTGTCGAGGCGCACGCCGCGAGCGAAGCGGAACTCCTTGACCGAGAAATACAGCTTGTAGGCCGAAGGATCGCCCTGCTTGTGGCCCAGGGCGTCGTCTAGCTGTTCGCGCACGAGATAGCCGCCACGGCCCTCGTCGGCGATCGTCTCGATGCTGGAGAGACCGCCCTCGACGCCCGGACGGCCGTACAGCGGCGTGAAGCCGGCGCAGGCCGAGAGCGTGAGGGTCGAGAGCGCGAAAGCGCCAGCCGCCAGGGTGCGTTTCATAGAGGTCCCTTGGGGTCTCAGTTGGCCACGATGTTGACGATGCGGTCCTTGACCACGATCACCTTGCGGACCGTGACGCCCTCAAGGTGGGCCAGGACGTTGGGATCCGCCAGAGCGATTTTCTGAACCTCGTCTTCGGCCGCGCCGGCCTTGACCTTGATCTCGCCGCGACGCTTGCCGTTGATCTGGATCGGCAGGACGCGCTCGTCGTCCGCGGCCAGGGCCGGGTCGGCCTTGGGCCAGGGCGCATTGACGACCATGCCTTCGCCGCCGATCGAGGCCCAGGCCTCTTCGGCCAGGTGGGGCGTGAACGGGGCGACCAGGCGGGCCAGGATATTCAGGGCTTCCTTACGGGCTGCCAGGACGGCCTGCGACGCGCCTTCGGCCGGGGCGGCCTTCAGGGCGTTCAGGAACTCGTACAGGCGCGCCACGCCGCTGTTGAAGCGGAAGCCCTCGATGCTGTCGGTGACGAAGCCGATCAGCTTGTGGGCCGACTTGCGCAGGGTCACGGCCGCTTCGTCGCTGTCGTCATGGGCGAAGTCGCCGGCCGGCTGGCCGTCGAACTCGTTCCACAGGCGATGCGTGAAGCGCCAGCTGCCTTCGACGCCGGAGTTGGTCCATTGCACGTCGCGTTCCGGCGGGCTGTCGCTCATCACGAACAGGCGCGCGCTGTCGACGCCATAGGCCTCGAAGATGTCCTCGGGCGCGACGACGTTCTTCTTGGACTTCGACATCTTTTCGATGTCGCCGATGATGATCGGCGCGCCGGTCTTGGCGTGCACGGCCGAGCGGTTGTTACCCTCGACGGTGATGCGGATGTCCGAGGGCTCGACCCACTCGCCGGCCTCGTTCTTGTAGGCCTCGTGGGTGACCATGCCCTGGGTGAACAGGCCCGCAAACGGCTCCTCGACCGACAGCAGGTTCTCGTCCTTCAGGGCGCGGGTGATGAAGCGCGCGTACAGCAGGTGCAGGATCGCGTGCTCGACGCCGCCGATATACTGGTCGACGGCCAGCCAATAGTCGGCCGCGGCCTTGCCCACCGGCTCATCGGCGTGGGTGTCGGCGAAGCGGGCGAAGTACCAGCTTGAGTCGATGAACGTATCCAGCGTGTCGGTCTCGCGCTCGGCGCGGCCGCCGCACGACGGGCAGGTGGTGTGACGCCAGGTCGGGTGACGCAGCAGCGGATTGCCCGGCTTGTCGAAGGTGACGTCCTCGGGCAGGGCGACCGGCAGCTGGTCTTCCGGCACGGGCACGACGCCGCAGGCCTCGCAGTGGATCACCGGGATCGGGCAGCCCCAGTAGCGCTGGCGCGAGACGCCCCAGTCGCGCAGGCGATAGACGGTCGCGCCCTGGCCCTGGCCGGCCGCCTCGATACGCGCCACGGCTTCGGCCTTGGCGGTCTCGACGTCCATGCCGTCCAGGAACTCGGAATTGAAGATCTTGCCGGGGCCGACATAGGCCTCCTTGGCGACCGTGAAGGGCGCCGGATCCTCGCCATGGGGCAGCACCACCGGCAGGACCGGCAGGTCGTACTTGCGGGCGAAGTCCAGGTCGCGCTGATCGTGGGCCGGGCAGGCGAAGATCGCGCCCGTGCCGTAGTCCATCAGGATGAAGTTGGCGATCCAGACGGGCAGGGTGATCGACGGGTCCAGCGGGTGCTGCACGCGCAGGCCGGTGTCATAGCCCAGCTTCTCGGCGCTCTCGATCTCGGCTTCCGAGGTGCCGCCCTTGCGGCAGTCGGCGATGAACTGCTGGACCTCGGGATTCTCCAGGCCCATGCGCTCGGCCAGCGGATGCTCGGGCGCGATGCCGACGAAGCTGGCGCCGAACAGGGTGTCGGGACGGGTGGTGTAGACCTCCAGCCCGTCGGCCATGCCGTCGGGGGCCTCACCCTCAAACTTGAACTTGAAACGCAGGCCCTTGGAGCGGCCGATCCAGTTCTCCTGCATCAGGCGAACTTTATCGGGCCAGCGGTCCAGGGACTTCAGGCCCTCGATCAGGTCGTCGGCGTATTGCGTAATCCGCAGGAACCACTGGGTCAGCTTGCGCTTCTCCACGGTCGCGCCCGAGCGCCAGCCCTTGCCGTCGATGACCTGTTCGTTGGCCAGGACGGTCATGTCGACCGGATCCCAGTTGACCGAGGCTTCCTTGCGATAGACCAGGCCGGACTTCAGCAGGCGCAGGAACCAAGCCTGCTGCTTGCCATAGTATTCCGGGTCGCAGGTGGCGAACTCGCGCGACCAGTCGACCGAAATGCCCAGCGATTTCAGCTGCTCGCGCATGGCGGCGATGTTGTCGTAGGTCCAGCCCTTGGGGTGGACGCCGCGCTCCATGGCCGCGTTCTCGGCGGGCATGCCAAAGGCGTCCCAGCCCATCGGGTGCAGGACGTTGAAACCCTGCGCGCGCTTGTAGCGGGCCACGACGTCGCCCATGGCGTAGTTGCGGACGTGGCCCATGTGGATGCGGCCCGACGGGTACGGGAACATCTCGAGCACATAGTATTTCGGACGGCCGTCGTTGATTTCGCCGGTCTTGAAGACGTCGGCCTTCGCCCAGGCTTCACGCCACTTGGGCTCGGTGTCTTTGGGATTGTAGCGGGCCATCGGAAACCAGGTCTTGGATGCGAAAAGGCGCCCCGAGGGCGCGTCCGCGACAAGGTATGCGGTTTCGCGGCTGGAGCGCGCAGGAAATATAGGGCGTCACAAGGGTTCTCGCCGCGTCGACGAGAACCCTTGGAAGGGCCTTAGCCCTTGATGTTCGAAAGTCGAAGCTGACGTGCGCGGGTCAGGATCGCGTTTTCCAGGTCGGTGGACGTCTGGTCGGCGACCGGCGCGTCGACCCAGGCGCCGTTCACGTCCTTGGACTGCTTGAACACCGTGACGTTCAGGCCGTCGGCGCGCAGGCGGGTGTCCAGGATGTAGACCGTGGCCTTGAAGCGCTCGGCCGGGGTTTCCGGGTTCACGTACCAGTCAGTGATGATCACGCCGCCGTACGGGTCGGCCGAGGCCAGGGGCATGAACGACAGGGTGTCCAGGCTGGCGCGCCACAGATAGCCGTTGACGCCGATCGAGCCTTCCGAGGTCGGAGCGCTCTTCGAACCGCCGATGCCCAGGAAGCCCTTCTTCTCGCTCGCAACGGTGGGGCCCTTGTTGCTCGCGCATGCCGTCACGCCCAGCATCGACAGAGCCAGGACGCCCGCGGCGACGCCGCGCATCACAGACCCACGTTCAAACGCCATAGTACCTCGCTCCAAATATCTTTCGGGCGCTAGCGCGCACCCTGGCGCGCCCCCGCGGCCGGGAGCCGGTCTATAGCATGGCTGCGCCGCCTCAAAACAGGAATCGCGTGACCTCGTCGCAACAGGACTCGATTGAATCGCCCAATTTGCCCCGGGGTGCGACCGAAGCGAGGTTGACCGCGTTCTGGTCGAGCCTTTAATCGCAATGCAAGGGGCTCGTTCCTATATGGGATGGGTGGGGACAACTGAGTATAGGCGGCGAGTGGCGATGACCGCGACGCGTTTCTTTTTGGCGGGGACTGCCGCGCTGATCCTGACGGGTTCGGCGTCGATGGCCTTTGCTCAAGCCAAACCGCATGCCGTCACGCCCGATTTCTCGGTCAAGAACGACTTCACCAGCGCCGCTTCCGGCGTCCAATATCCGCAGGATGACAAGCGCACCCTGCGTTGGGACGCCAAGAAGGGCCGCTGGGGCCTGAAGCTGGATCTCGACCAGCCGTCCAGCCGCGAAATGGAAATGCAGGACGTGCAGGCCGGCGCCTATTTCAAGGTGACCCCGTCGATCCGCGTCGGCGGCGCCGTCAGCCTGGGCGAATCCAACCCGGCCCTGGCCGCTCGCAAGGCCCAGCAGCCCGAACAGGCGCCGCGCGTGCGCCTCGAGACCGCTTTCAAGTTCTAACGCTAGGCTAGGGCCTCCACGGCCGCGATCCCGACAATCCCGCTGCCGATCAGCCGCGAGACTGTGCGCGCCCGTACGCCGCCCAGCGCGTAGACCGGCAATGGCGTCGCCGCGACCAGATCCCTCAACCCTTCCACCTCCAGCGGATCGCCGGCCGATGGGCTGTTGCTGGGAAAAACCGGCGAGACGACGGCCGCATCGGCGCCCGCGCGTTCGGCCGCCTCCAGCGCGGCGCGATCGTGGGCCGCGACGGTGATCAGCCAGCGGGCGTGCTCGGCGCGCAGGCGAGGGATCTCGGTGGCCAGACGCTCGGGCATGTGCAGGCCGTCGGCCCCGATGCCTTCGGCCAGGCCCGCATGGGCGCCGACCAGCAGCAGCAGGCCGCGCTCGGTGGCGATGGTTCGCAAGCGCCGGCCGCGCTCGACCGCGTCCTCGGCGTTGAAGGCCCGGTAGACGATGCCCGCCCCGGCCGGCAAGCGCTCGGCGACGGCTTCGGGATTGGGAACCCGAGCCGGATCGGTGAAGAACAGCAGGCTCGGCAAGGTCCGTCCGCGCGCGGTCCTTGGCGGAAAGGCCGCCGCCGCACTAGACAGGACTTCCAGTTCGCTCACGTTTCCGTCCAAGGCCACACCCCCGATGTCGCACGCTCTCGCCAAGGTCCAGGCTAGCATTGACGCCGCCGAAATCCGAGCCGGTCGCGCGGCGGGGTCGGTCACGCTGGTGGCGGTGTCCAAGACCCAGCCTTGGGAGGCCGTGGCGCCGGTTCTCGAGGCAGGCCAGCGGGTATTCGGCGAGAACCGCGTCCAGGAGGCCATGGAGCGCTGGGGTGAGCGCCGGGAGGGGCTGGAGCTGCGCCTGATCGGTCCGCTGCAAAGCAACAAGGCCCGCGAGGCGGTCGGCTTCTTCGATGTGATCGAGACGGTGGATCGCGAGAAACTGGCCCGCGTGCTGGCCGACGAGATCCAGCGGGCCGGCAAGGCGCCGCGCCTCTACGTCCAGGTCAATATCGGCGAGGAAGCGCAGAAGGCCGGGATCGCGCCCGCCGAGGCCGACGCCTTCATCGCCGCGTGCCGGGGGACGTACGGCCTGACGGTGGAGGGCCTGATGTGCATCCCGCCCGTCGACGCCGATCCTGCGCCGCACTTCGCGGCTTTGCGCGCCATCGCTCAACGCAACGGCATCGAGAAGCTCTCCATGGGCATGAGCGACGACTTCGAGACCGCGATCGCCGAGGGCGCGACCTCGGTGCGGGTCGGGTCGGCGATCTTCGGCAGCCGGACCTACGGCTAGTCGGCCACGATCTGGACCGCGTCGCCCGGCTTGGCGATGGCCAGCACCGCCTCGATATCCGGCCGATCCAGCGCCACGCAGCCTTCCGTGCCGGGATAGCCCTCCCGCGCCAGGTGCATGAAGATCGCAGAGCCCAGGCCCGGGACCGGCGGGCTGTCGTTGTGGCCCAGGATCACGACCAGGTCGTAGACATGATCGTCGCGCCACATCCGCTCGGTGCTGGCCGGATAGGGCAGCAGGACAGGGCGGTTGTAGTTCGGATCGCCCGGGGCGTCGCACCAGCCGTCGTCAGGCCGGGTTGCGTGGAGGGGCAGGGCGGTCTTGGGGCCTTCGGGATAGACGTCCGGCCGGTACCAAACCTCGCGCATGACCCAGGTCCCGGTCGGGCTCTTGTTGTCGCCCTCGCGCTTGTCGGCGGCGGCGATGGCGCCGGCCTTGCCGATCGCGCAGCGAACGATCTGCCCGTTCAGTTCGAAACGGCCATCGGCGTGAGCTCGAAACAGCATCGGACGGTCGTCCTCCAGACTTAAGGTCCCGCTCGGGGTTGTCCCCGAGGGCCGCAGCGGTGCATGTTCCGCCTTATGGCGCAACGCAAGACGCTTCTGCTGATCGACGACGACGAGGACCTGCGCGGCGCTTTGGCCGAGCAGCTTGCCTTGCATGAAGAGTTCGCCGTGGCCGAGGCCTCGACCGCCGGCGAGGGCGTGAAGATGTCGCGCGAGGTCAAGCCGGACTTGATCCTGCTGGATGTCGACCTGCCCGACATGGACGGCCGCGAGGCCTGCCGCCTGATGCGCAAGAACGGGGTCACGGCCCCGGTCATCATGCTGACGGCCGCCGCCAGCGACAGCGACACGATCCTGGGGCTGGAGTCCGGCGCCAACGACTACGTCACCAAGCCCTTCCGCTTTGGCGTGCTGCTGGCCCGCATCCGCGCTCAGCTGCGCGTCTATGAGGCCTCGGAAGACGCGCTGTTCCGCATCGGTCCGTACGAATTCCGCCCCTCGGCCAAGCTGCTGGTCGACGAGAAGCAGAAGAAGGTGCGGCTGACCGAGAAGGAAACCAATATTCTCAAGTACCTCTATCGCGCCGGCTCCAAGCCCGTGTCGCGCGAAGAACTGCTGACCGAGGTCTGGGGCTACAACGCCGGCGTCACCACCCACACGCTGGAAACCCACGTCTATCGCCTGCGCGAGAAGATCGAGCCCGATCCGACCGTGGCGCGGATCCTGATCACCGAGATGGGCGGCTATCGCCTGCAGCCCTAACGAAAAGGCCCGGTCAGATGACCGGGCCTTCTTGTTTTCGGAGATCGGCGGAACGCTTAGGCGTTACCGGCCACGCCGGCTTCGGCCTGGGCCTTGCGCGCGGCGTAGACGCCGGCGAAGTCGATCGGGTCGATCAGGAAGGGCGGGAAGCCGCCTTCGGCCGTGACGTCCGAGATCAGGCGACGCGCGTACGGGAACAGGAAGCGCGGGCACTCGATCAGCAGCACCGGCTCCAGATCGGCTTCCGGAACGCCTTCGATGTGGAACAGGCCGCCGTAGACGACTTCGACGTGGAACACGTTCTGGTCTTCACGGGTGGCGCGGGCCGACAGCTTCAGGTCGACTTCAAACAGGCCGTCGGTGCGACCGCGGGCGTTCATCTCGACGCCCATGTCGATGGCGGGCTGAGCCGCGCCGGCGCGCAGGCTGTCCGGCGCCAGCGGGTTCTCGAACGAGAAGTCGCGAACGAACTGGGCCAGGATGCGGATGCCCGATTGCGCGGCGGCGTTGTCGTCCGAAGTCGCCACGGGAGCGGTGGTGTCGGTCATTAGGATAAAATCCGTAATCGGCGTCTAAAACGCCTAAGAAAGGTGGGCGCTGCTACCATGGGGGCCAGTCCGGCGCAACGCTGGGCGCCTGACGGGTGAACGCGTCTCGCCTATATAGAGATGATATCCAGGGCTCAAAGCCCGTTGCCGGACCTTGAAGTGCTCCAGATCCTGTTTCTCGCCGCGGTCGCCGCCGTCGTCCTGTACCAGCTGTACGCCACGCTTGGGCGTCGCACCGGTCGTCAGCCCGAGGACGTGGTGACGGCCCAGCCCGGCGCCGCGCCGCTTCCGGTCGAGACGAACCCCATTCTGCGCACCGAGGGCCTGGCGGCGCTGAAGTCCAAGCAGCCGGACTTCGACCCGACCAAGTTCCTGGCCGGCGCCCGCTCGGCCTATGAGCAGATCGTCAAGGCCTATGCCGAAGGCGACCGCGAGACGCTCAAGCCCCTGCTGGCCCAGGACGTGATGGACAATTTCGAGCAGGCCATGGCCGCCCGCGAGGCCGCGGGCCGCAGCGAGAAGGTCGAGTTCATGACCGCGCCGCGCCTGGATCTTGAGAAGATCGACGTCGTCGGCGACCTGGCCAAGGCGGTGGTCCGCATCCTGGCCGAGGTGCGCACCCGCACCAAGGACGAACGCGGCGAGGGCGTCGACGATCGCCGCACGGCCGAACTCTGGACCTTCGAGCGCGAGGTCAAGAGCGCCAACCCCAACTGGCGCCTGGCCTTCGTCGCCGCCGCCGAGGCGTAGATGATCCTCGCCCGTCGCGTCCCGACCGCCTTCGCCCCCTTGGCCCTGGCGGGTTTGCTGCTGAGCGCCTGCGCCAGCACGACGAGCGCGCCTCCGCCTCCGATCGCGACCGGTCCGACGACCCTGCCGCCCGCCACCAACATCCCGCCGCCGCCTGCGACCCGACCGGCGACGGCGGTTTCGTTCTCAAGCCTGAACGGCTGGGCGGACGAGGATCACCTGGCGGCCCTTAACGCTCTGCGCGCCGGCTGCGGTGTGGCCAAGGACGCGGCCATGGCCCGGGTCTGCGGCCTGGCCAAGGCCACGGTCATCCAGGACCAGCAGGGCGCCCGCGCCTTCCTGGAAGCCAATTTTCGGCCTGAGCCGGTCGGTGACGAAGGTCTGCTGACCGCCTATTTCGCCCCACAGTACGAAGCGCGGATGTCGCGCAACGCCGAGTTCACGGTCCCCCTGCGCAGCTTGCCGGCCGACCTGGTGGTGCTGGACCTGGGCGCCTTCGAGCCCGGCTTCGTCGGCAAGAAGATCACCGGCCACGTCGAGGGGCCGACCTTCGTCCCCTATCCGGCCCGCGCCGAGATCGAGGCGACGCCGACCGACAAGCCCCTGGCCTGGATGCGGCCCGAGGAGCTGTTCTTCCTGCAGATCCAGGGCTCGGGCGTGCTGGTCCT
Organism: Pseudomonadota bacterium; assembly: GCA_023445955.1. Classification (GTDB taxonomy): domain Bacteria; phylum Pseudomonadota; class Alphaproteobacteria; order Caulobacterales; family Caulobacteraceae; genus Caulobacter. The sequence continues at coordinate 160 of JAEXJH010000328.1, read as the reverse complement.
GCCCGACGGCCGCCGCGTGCGGGCGGTGTTTGCGGGGACCAACGGCAAGCCGTTCGTCGGCATCGCCAACGCCATGCGCGACAAGGGCCTGCTGCCCGACAACAACACCTCCGGCGACGCGATCCGCACCTGGCTAGCCCAGCATCGCGGACCTGAAGCC
>JAEXJH010000327.1 GCA_023445955.1 Pseudomonadota bacterium | reverse complement strand
GGTTGGGTGAGCGCTAGTCCCGCTCCCTCTTCGCATCCCCCATCACCACCTGCCCGACCCAGCTGACGACACCCGTGACGATCGCCGCCTGCACGCCCGCCCACAGGCCGTGGACCTCCATGCCGGGCACAAACAGCGACACCAGGCCGATCATCGCCGCGTTCACCACCAGCAGGAACAGACCCAGCGTCAGCATGGTCAGCGGGAAGGTCAGCACCGTCACCACCGGCCGCACGATGGCGTTGACCAGCCCCAGCAGAAAGCCGGCGATCAGCAGGGTGGTCCAGCCCTGGGCGACCACGCCGGCGATCAGGCGGTCCGAAAGCCACAGGCCCGCGGCGGCGATCAGGATGCGGAAGATGAAACGGAACATGCGAGGCGACTCCCCCTTTCGGATTCAGGGGAAGATTGGCCCAATCGCACGGCGGATCAAAGTCACGCCGCATTCGTACAATATCCAAGCGGGCAACTCGGACATTACAAATGCGTTACCGCTCTTCAAACCGCAGCTTCGCGAACTATCTAGTCCCTCGTGTGAGGGATGATCGCGCGCACTTGAGCAGCGGATCCGCACGCAAGGGGATATAAGAAGTATGGCCGTGAATTCTCTATCGGTGATGTCGCCGGACGGCGGCCTGTCGCGTTATCTCACCGAGATCCGCAAGTTCCCGATGCTGCCGAAGGACGAGGAGTTCATGCTCGCCCAACGCTGGAAAGAGCATCAGGACTCCGCCGCCGCCCACAAGATGGTCACGTCGCACCTGCGTCTCGTCGCCAAGATCGCCATGGGCTATCGCGGCTATGGCCTGCCGATCGGCGAAGTGATCTCGGAAGGCAATGTCGGCCTGATGCAGGCCGTCAAGAAGTTCGAACCCGAGAAGGGCTTCCGCCTGGCCACCTACGCCATGTGGTGGATCCGCGCCTCGATCCAGGAATACATCCTGCGCTCGTGGTCGCTGGTGAAGATGGGCACGACCGCCGCGCAGAAGAAGCTGTTCTTCAACCTGCGCAAGGCCAAGAGCCAGATCGCCGCCTTCCAGGAAGGCGACCTGCATCCTGACCAGGTCAGCGCCATCGCCACCAAGCTGGGCGTGCTGGACAGCGAAGTCATCTCGATGAACCGCCGCCTGTCGGGCCCCGACGCCTCGCTGAACGCGCCGCTGCGCACGGACGGCGAAAGCGAGTGGCAGGACTGGCTGGCCGATGACGATCAAGTCTCGCAAGAGACCGTCGTCGCCGAGAACGAGGAAAAGTCGCTGCGGATGTCGCTTCTGGAAGAAGCGATGGTCGAGCTGACCGACCGCGAGCGTCACATCCTGACCGAGCGCCGCCTGAAGGACGACCCGACCACCCTGGAAGAACTGGCCGCCCAGTACGGCGTCAGCCGCGAGCGCGTGCGCCAGATCGAGGTCCGGGCGTTCGAAAAGCTGCAGAAGACCATGCGCGAGGCGGCCATCGCCAAGAACATGGTCGACGCCTAGCACCTACTCACAAGCGTGAGACGGAAAGGGGCGCTCTTCGGAGCGCCCCTTTTTCGTTGCGGCTCTGCTCGCGCGTCCTTGGGAGAACGGTGAAATCCGGTGAGGGGATCGCGCGGGCGAGACGTCGTTACGACGCGCCCCCCCAGCGCGTGCAGTGGATTTCGCCCGTGCTCGCCCCCACTTGGACCGTCGCCGAGACCAAAGCGCCATCGGGCCCTGGACTGGATCCGGTCGACTGGCGGCCCCTGCGCGCCCAGGGCCACGCCATGCTGGACGCGATGTTCGACCATATGGAGGGCCTGGCCGACGGACCGGTCTGGCGGCCGGCCCCGGCCGAGGTCCGCGCCCGCTTCGCCGCGCCCCTGCCCGTCGCCCCCACCGATCTGGCCGACGCCCACGCGACCTTTCTCGAGGCTGTGCTGCCCTACGGCGGCGGCAACGCGCACCCCGGCTTCATGGGCTGGGTGCAGGGCGGCGGCACGGCGGTGGGCATGCTGGCCGAGATGCTGGCCGCCGGCCTCAACGCCAATCTCGGCGGCCGGGACCACATGCCCATCGTCGTCGAGAAGCAGATCCTGGCCTGGACCCGCGAAATGTTCGGCTTTCCGGACGCGGCCAGCGGCCTGTTCCTGACCGGCGCTTCCCAGGCCAATTTCCTGGCGGTGACGATCGCCCGAACCCGGGCCCTTGGCCTGCGCGTGCGAGGCCGGGGCGTGCTGGCCTGCATGAGCCGCCTGACCGCCTACGCCTCCACCGCCGTCCATGGCTGCGTCGCCCAGGCCATGGACCTGGCCGGGCTCGGCGCCGACCAGCTGCGGCGCATCCCCGTCGACGCCGACCATCGCATCGACCTGGCCGCGCTGAAGGCCACGATCGCCGCCGATCGCGCCTGGGGCTTCACGCCCTTCCTGCTGGTCGGCACCGCCGGCACGGTGGATGTCGGGGCGATCGATCCCCTGCCCGCCCTGGCCGACATCGCCGCCGACCAGGGGCTGTTCTTCCACGTCGACGCGGCGTTGGGCGGGCTGGCGGTGCTGTCGCCGGAGCTGGCCCCGCGCGTGGCCGGACTGCAGCGCGCCGACAGCCTGGCCTTCGATTTCCACAAGTGGGGCCAGGTCCCCTACGACGCCGGCTTCCTGCTGGTGCGCGACGGCGAGCTGCACCGCCGCACCTTCGCCGCCGAGGCCGCCTATCTCAGCCGGGCCGATCGCGGCCTAGCGGGCGGCGACTGGTGGCCCTGCGATTACGGCCCGGACCTGTCGCGCGGCTTCCGCGCCCTGAAGACCTGGTTCACCCTCAAGACCTATGGCGTGGCGGCGCTGGGCGAGGTCGCGGCCCAGAGCTGCCGGCTGGCCCGGCGACTGGCCGAACGGATCGCCGCCGAGCCGGAACTGACCCTGCGCGCGCCCGTGGCCCTGAACATCGTCTGCTTCGGCTATGGCGACGGCCGCCACGACGCCGGGATCGTCGCCGACCTGCAGGAGGCCGGCCGTGTCGCGCCGTCCCTGACCCTGATCGACGGCCAGGCGGTGATCCGCGCGGCGATCGTCAACCACCGCACCCGTCCCGAGGATATCGACGCCCTGGTCGACGGCGTACTCAACCTTGGCCGCGCGGCGACGCGCGAAGGGCCGACGCCATGACCGCAGACCTCATGAACGACCCCGCCGACATCGTCGGCCAGGCCGGCATCGTGCGCTTGGCCTATGAGGGCGGCGACCTGCAGGCGCTGCTGGAGCGATTGGTCGACCGCGCCCGGCGCAACCCGAACGACGCCGCCGCCCTGCTGGACTTGTCGACCCTGATGCTGGTGACCGTCCAGCCCGAGCAGGGCCTGGCGCTGCAGGCCGACGCCCTGGCCCGGCGACGGCTCTATCGCCGCACGCACGGGCGCGGCGACCACCTGACGGTCCTGGCCGTGGTCGCCCCCGGCGACTTCATGACCAACACGCCGATCGACCTGCTGCTGGAGGGGTCCGACGTGACCCTGTGGCTGTGCTATGTCGACGCCGAGACGCAAAGCCTGGCCGACGTCCCCGACCACGACGTCGCCTTCATGGCCATCGGCGAGTCGGAAGACAACCTGCCGATCCTGGCGCGCGCCGCGCACCTGCTGGCGGACTGGCCGCGACCGGTGCTGAACGCCGCCCCCGTCTCGATCGCCGGCCTGACCCGCGACGTCCTGAGCCGCCGGCTGGAGGGCGAGCCGTCGCTCTACGCGCCCCGGACGGCCCGCGCGGACCGAGCCGAGCTGCGCGCCCTGGCCGATGGCCGGGCGACACTGGACAGCCTGCTGCCCGGCGAGACCTGGCCGCTGATCGTCCGTCCCGTGGGCACCCACGCTGGCAAGGGCCTGGAGAAGATCGACGGCCCGCAGGACCTGGCCGCCTATCTGGACGCCAATCTCGACGCGCAGCTCTATCTGGCGCCGTTTGTCGACTACAGCGGAGCCGACGGCCTCTATCGCAAGCAGCGCATCGCCTTCATCGACGGACGCGCCTATCCTAGCCACTTCGCCGTGTCCGAACACTGGATGGTGCACTATCTCAGCGCGGACATGACCGAACGCGCCGAGCGCCGAGCCGAGGAAGAGAGCTGGATGACGGGCTTCGACGACGGCTTCGCCGTCCGCCACGCCAGCGCCTTCGCAGCGCTGAGCCAGCGGCTGGGCCTCGACTATTTCGGCATCGACTGCGCCGAGACGCCTGATGGCCGCCTGCTGGTCTTCGAGGCCGACGTGGCCATGATCGTCCACGCGCTCGATCCGGCCGGGATCTTTCCCTACAAGAAGCCCGCCATGCGCCGGCTGTTCGAGGCCTTCGTCGAAGCTCTGGCCGTCCGGGCGGCGCGGCCATGACGGGCGAGACCGTGATCTGCGCTCACACCGGCCAGCCAGCCGTCTACCAGCGCTCGCCCGACGACTGCATGATCTGCGCGTTGGCGATGCTGACCGGTCGCACCTACGAGGAGGTGATCGCCGCCGCGCTGGCCCATGACGCCGCGTTCCCGGTCCAGGGTCCGCTGAGCCACTCGATGCTGCGCAGCGTGGCCCACGGCTGGGACTTCATGCTGCTGAGCAGCATCTACATGCTGTGGTCCAGCCCCGGCATCGTCGGGGTGCTGTCGCCCACCATTCCGGGCACGGGCCATGCGGTGTTCTGGGACGGCGAGAAGATCATCGATCCCAAGCCGGGCGGCGAGGTCGATCGCGCCTATGTCGACGCCCATGGCCTGGAGTTCACCCAGAGGGCCTCGGATCTGCTGCCCCTGGCCCCTCACGAGCTGGCGCTGGCCGCCGCGCGCACGATCGACGAGCCGTTCTGAGCCGCCGGTTGCGACGGAGCCCGCGCCTCGGGCTATAAGGCCACGATGACTGCGCCCCTGCCCCAGCTGATCCTGCTCCCCGGCCTGCTCAACGACGCCGAGCTGTGGCGCGACCAGATCGAGGGCCTCGCCGACGTCGCGCGCATCTGGGTTCCGGACCTGGCGCCCTACGCCACCCTGCGCGAGATGGCGCAGAGCGTGCTGGACAAGGCCGAACCGACCTTCGCCCTGGCCGGGTTCTCGATGGGCGGCTTCGTGGCCCAGGAGATCGCGCGGATCGCGCCGGAGCGCATCGAGCGCCTGGCCCTGCTGGACACCTCGATCCGCGTCGACACGCCCGAGCGCGCCGCCCAGCGCAAGGCGCTGAACAAGGCCGCCGCCAAGGGCGGGACGTTCCTGGGGATCGGCCAGGCGATCCTGAAGAGCTATGTCGACGCCTCGCACCTCTCCGACACGGAGCTCACCACCCGCATCGTCGACATGACCCAGCGCCTGGGCCGCGAGGTGTTCCTGCGCCAGAACAGCCTGGAGCGCGAGGACGGCGAGGCGGCCCTGCGGGCGCTGCGCGTGCCGCTGGCCATCATCGTCGGCGAGAACGACCAGATCACCCCCGCCGCCGGCCATCGCGAAATGGCCAAGGCGATCGGCTGCTCGCACCTGCTGGTCATTCCGCAGACGGGCCACATGACGCCGATGGAGGCCCCCGGTCCGGTCAACGGCGCGCTGCGCCACTGGCTGGCCCGCCCCGCCGGCCACCGCTGAGCCTGAAACGAAAAACCTCCCCGGGGGTCCGGGGAGGTTCTCGCAAGGCCGGGTGTCGACCCAGACTTAGAAGTTGAAGCGCACGCCGCCGACATAGCGACGACCGAACTTCTCGTACTCGATCGGATAGCGCGACTGGTCGCCGTAGCGGCGCGAGCCCTGGTTGGTCAGGTTGCTGGCGTCGAAGAACACTTCCAGGTTCTTGTTGACCCGGTAGCGGGCCGAGAAGTCCAGCTCCTCGTCGCTGTCCCAGAAGATGTCGCCGTTGTCGGTGGGATAGGTCCCGCCGTTGACGACGCGATAGGCGCCGACCGACTGGCCCCACGGCGTGCGGTACTGGTAGGCCAGACGCAGGGTCATGCCGTACTTTTCGTAGATGGCCTGGACGTTGTAGACGGCGTCCGAGGTGCCCAGCACCGAGATGGTGCGGGCCGGCACGCCGCCGACCGACGGCAGGGTGACCTTGGACGAGGTCCAGGTGCCCGACAGACGCGTGCCGAAGCCGCCCAGCCAATCAGGCAGGTTGTGCTCTTCGACGAAGGTCTTGGCGGTGCCGCTGAAGAACAGCTCGATGCCCTGCAGGTGGCCTTCGCCGGCGTTGTCGATGCCCGTGAAGGCATAGCCCGAACGGTCGACGCCGTTGCTGTTCAACGAGGTGTCGCCGAACGTGCGCGAGGTCTGGACCAGGACGTCCTTCAGGTCCTTGTAGAACACGCCCGCCGAGAAGAAGGTCTCCTGACCGGCGTACCATTCCAGATAGGTGTCGAGGCCGACCTGGCGCTCGGGCTTGGCGTTCGGATTGCCGCCCGAAATCGTCTGGTTGCTGTCGCTGAACGTGAAGTTCGGGCGCAGGTCGTCGAAGTCGGCGCGCGAGGCCGAGGTGGTGACGCCGACGCGCAGCTTCAGCTCGTCGTTCAGGTTCCAGTTCAGGTGGGCGCTGGGATAGTACAGCGTGTCGTCGCTCTTGGTCTGAACCAGGCGCACGCCGGCCGGGGTCGTTCCCGAGGCCGGGAAGCTGACATAGGCCTGGCCTTCGTTCTCGATGTGCTCGACGCGCACGCCGTAGACGATGTTACCCCAGTCGAACCGGGTCGTGCCCATCGCGTAGCCGGCGGTGATCTTCTCGCCCACGCGCCAGTAGTTGGCGGTTGTGTCGGTCTTGGTCGCGGTGCCGGCGGTGACCAGGCCCTTCACGAAGTTGGTCGTGTAGTCCTTGTCGGTGTAGCGGAAGGTGTAGTTCAGGTTCTGGCTGCCCAGATAGGCGGTGTTCGTCGTGAACTGCGCCCAGGCCGGCGCGGTCGAGCCCGAGAAGGCCTGGCTGAAGGCGCTCTCGCGCGACTTCTTGGTGCGGCTGGTCCACAGGCCGCCGAACTCGATCTTGGTCTCGTGGCCGCCCAGCTCGGCTTCGTAGTCGAAGTCGACCTTGCCGGTGTAGGCGTTGGTGAAGTCACCGCCCTTGAGGTTGCCGGCGCTGGTCAGCGGGAACTGGAAGTCTTCGATGTTGGTCACCTGGGCGCCGCGGGTGCGCGCGCCGGTCAGGCCGCCGGTCTGGAAAAGCTTGACGGTGTTCACGTCGCCGTTGCGGAAATCGTACTCGACGGTCGGGCGCAGCGAGAAGGTCGACGGGCTCTGGAACGCCATCGTCACCGGGGTGTCGCGGCCGTCCTGGGTGTAGGTGTAGTTCAGGCGCCAGGTGGCGCTGAGCTTGTTCCACTTGTGCTCGCCGCCGACCGTGTTGGTCGACATGGCTTCCTTGGTGTTGCGGTAGTCGATGCGGCCGTTGATGCGCGCGCCGTACGACGTGCCGAAGGTCGGGTTGTTGCCGTTGATGTAGGCGGTGCTGGTGTAGCTGTTGCCGGCGGCGTCCGTGCCCTGATCCAGGCGGAAGATGAAGTTATCGCGCAGTTCGTCGTCGTGATAATAGGTGTTGATCGTGCTGACGAAGATCGAGTTGTTGTCGTCGAACTTGTAGTCCGCGCGGATCGACGCCGACATGTTCTCGCGGGTCAGGCGATAGTGCTTGTTCTCGTGCTCGCGGGCGAAGTGCTTGGTCGGGTCGACGGTGTTGCTGAGATACGGGTCGGTTTCCCAGTTGTCGGTCGCCATCTCGCGCGAATAGTACGAGGCCTGGGCCACGATGCCGAACTTGTCGCCGAAGACGTTCGAATAGACGAGGTTGGTGTCGTACTCGTCGCCGCCGCCCAGCTTCACGCGGCCGAAGCCCAGCTTGCCGTTGATGCGCTGGCCCTTGTAGTCGAAGGCGCGGCGGGTGCGGATGTCGACGTTACCGGCGACGGTGTCGCCCGGCATCGACGGGACGATGGCCTTCTCGACCGTGATCAGGCTGGCGATGGCCGACGGGATGTTGTCGAAGCGGCTGGAGCGGCCTTCCGGGCTGACGACCGACAGGCCGTCGAACGACAGCGTCGTCCAGTACACCGGCGCGCCGCGCAGGTTGACGTAGCGGGCCTGGCCCTGGTCGCGCTCGACGGCGACGCCCGGCAGGCGGCCGATGGCGAAGGCGATGTTCTGGTCCGGCAGGGCGCCGACGGCGTCGGCCGACAGCACGCTGACCAGCGAGTCGGAGTTCTTCTGTAGCTGCAGGGCCACGGCCTGGCTCTCGGCCATCGGGCGGCGACCGGTGATGACGATGTCGGTGACGATGGTGTCGTCGTCGTTGCCGGTCTTGTTCGATTCATCGGCCTGGGCCGCGCCGCCCATGGCGACGAGCATGAGCGACAGGATGCTTGCGCGGCGCAGCAGCGCCGCTCGCGAACGGATGGTCATGAGTACCCCCAAACACCACCGCGGCGTTGCACGGCGGTCCAGCTTTTGTGTTGGGGAGGCCTTACCGGCGCTGAGTATCCTTTCGGCGACGAAATAATGACGCCTTAATGACGACACAGTTTGACACACTTCAGCCTTAGTTCGACACACTTGCCCACCGAACGAAAAAGGCGGCGCCCTCGCGGACGCCGCCTGGATGTCTCTCCTCCCCCGCCGGGGGAGCTGTCGCGGAGCGACTGAGGGGCATCGCCGGCCTATGCCGAGCTGCCC
>JAEXJH010000326.1 GCA_023445955.1 Pseudomonadota bacterium | reverse complement strand
TCCCCCCCCCCCCCGCCGCGTAAGGCCTACTTCCGAGTCACCAGGTCCATGAACCGCTCCTGCAGGACCTTGTCGGTCTTGAACACGCCGCGGAACTGGGTGGTGATCGTCGATACGTCGTGATGGTGGACGCCGCGGGTGCTCATGCACTGGTGCTCGGCGTCGATCAGCACGGCCACCCCGGCGGCCGAGAGGTGGTCCTCGATGGCGTCGGCGACCTGCATGGTCATGGTTTCCTGCGTCTGCAGACGCTTGGCGAAGATCTCGACCAGACGGGCCAGCTTGGACAGGCCGACGACCTTGCCGGTCGGCATGTACGCCACCCAGGCCTTGCCCAGGAACGGCGCCATGTGGTGTTCGCAGTGGCTCTGCACGTCGATGCCGCGCAGCATGACCATGTCGTCATAGCCCTGCACGTCCTCGAAGGTCCGGGAAAGCTCCTTGGCCGGATCGCCGTGATAGCCGGCGAACCACTCGCCATAGGCGTCGACCACGCGCTGGGGCGTGTCCAGCAGGCCTTCGCGATCCGGGTTGTCGCCGGCCCAGGCCAGCAGGGTCCGGACGGCGGCCATGGCCTCGTCTCGGGTGGGGCGCTGGGCGGGTTCAAGATCAAGACCGGTTTCAGTACCGATCAGGGTTCGCTCGCGAGACAGTGCGTCCATGCTGTGAAGGGGTTCTTCCCGGGCTGAGTTGCGCCGAAGCGCCTGTCGCTCCGGAATTACGCGTGCCACCCGTCGTGCGCTGCGAGCCAATCAGACATGGCCGTCCGCGCGCGTCCTAGCTATATGGGGCCGGCCCCTTCGTGGGGCAACACCTCCGTTACGTTAGGTTGCTGCGGCCCAATGACCCTGAAGATCCACGACACCCTGGCGCGCGAGAAGCGCGACTTCGTCCCCGCCGACCGGAACCGGGTGACGATGTATGTCTGCGGTCCGACGGTCTGGAACCACGCCCACATCGGCAATTTCCGTCCCGTGGTGGTGTTCGACGTTCTGTTCCGCATGCTGCGCCACCTCTATGGCGAGGACGCGGTGGTCTATGCCCGCAACGTCACGGACGTGGACGACAAGATCAACAAGAAGGCGGCCGAGGAAGGCGTCGACATCTCGGTCATCACCGAGCGCTACCTGGCCGCCTATCACGAGGACGCCGACGCCCTGGGCGCGCTGCGCCCGACCCTGGAGCCGCGCGCCACCGACCATATCGGCGCGATCGTCGAGATGATCGGCAAGCTGGTCGAGAACGGCAGCGCCTACGCCGCCGAAGGCCACGTGCTGTTCGACACCCAGAGCTTCCCCGACTACGGCCAACTCTCCGGTCGTCCGCTGGACGAGATGATCGCCGGCGCCCGCGTCGAGGTCGCGCCCTACAAGCGCCACCCGGCCGACTTCGTGCTGTGGAAGCCGTCGAAAGAAAACGAGCCTGAGTGGCAAAGCCCCTGGGGCGCGGGCCGTCCGGGCTGGCACATCGAGTGCTCGGCGATGATCGAGAAGACCCTGGGCGACACCATCGACATCCACGCCGGCGGCATCGACCTGACCTTCCCGCACCACGAGAACGAAGTGGCCCAGAGCCGCTGCGCTCACGGCACGCCGGTGCTGGCCAACTACTGGATGCACAACGGCTTCCTCGACATGGCCGGCGAGAAGATGTCCAAGAGCCTGGGCAATGTCGTCATCCCGCACGAGCTGCTGCAGAACGTGCCGGGCGAAGTGATCCGCTGGGCGCTGCTGTCGGCCCACTACCGCCAGCCGCTGGACTGGACGCCGGAACTCCTGGAGCAGTCCAAGAAGTCGCTGGACCGCCTGTACGGCGCCCTGCGTCGCGCCAAGGACGTGCCGATGGACCAAGCCATGGACGCGCCGGAAGAGACCCTGGCGGCCCTGCTGGACGACCTCAACACGCCGCTGGCGGTGTCGAGCTTCTTCGAGGTGTCGAGCCTGATCGAGAAGGCCGTGACCGCTGGTGACACCGTCGCCATCGCCGCCAACAAGGCCCGCCTGATCGAGGCCGGCGCCCTGCTGGGCTTCCTGCAGGCCGATCCGGACAGCTGGTTCGAAGGTGACGCCTCCGACGAGCTGAAGGCCCAGGTCGAGGACCTGCTGGCCAAGCGCCTGGCCGCGCGCGCCGCCAAGGACTGGACCGCCGCCGACGCCATCCGGGGCCAGCTGGATGCGCTGGGCGTGGTGGTCATGGACGGCCCCTCGGGCGCCACCTGGCGCATGAAGGACTGAGTTCAGTGAAGCTAGACGAACAGATCGTCCTGGTCTCCGGCGCTGGCCGGGGCCTGGGCGCCGCCATCGCCCGGGCCTTCGCGGGCCAGGGCGCTTCGGTGGTGATCAACTATCGCCGTAGCGAAGCGGCCGCCCTGGCCCTGGCCGCCGAACTTGGCGACAGCGCCGTGGCGATCCAGGCTGACGTCAGCGATCGCGAGGACGCCCGGCGCCTGGTCAACGAAGCCGCCGAGCACTTCGGCAGCCATGTGACGACGGTGGTGAACAACGCCCTGGGCGACTTCATCTTCAATGGCGATGGCCGTGAAACCATCCAGTCGATCCCCTGGGATGACTTCCAGGGCCAGCTGGATGTGTCGCTGCGCGGGTCGCTGAACCTGATCCAGGCGACCGCCCCGGCCATGGAGAACGCCGGGTTCGGCCGGATCATCAATGTCGGCACCAACCTGTTCCAGAACCCGGTGGTGCCCTATCACGACTACACGGCCGCCAAGGCGGCGCTGCTGTCGCTGACCCGCACCGCCGCGGCGGACCTGGGTCCCGGCGGGATCACGGTCAACATGCTGTCGGGCGGTCTGCTGCGTACGACCGACGCCAGCGCCGCGACGCCGGAAGCCATCTTCGACCTGATCGCCCAGAGCACCCCGCTGCGCCGGGTGACCACGCCGGCCGAGTTCGCCGACGCCGTCCTCTTCTTCGCCTCGCCCTGGAGTCGCGCCGTCACCGGCCAGAATCTCGTGGTCGACGGCGGCCTGGTTCGGGACTAGAAATTACACTCATGAAACGCGCCGTCGAACACCGCATCGGGGTCCAGGCCCCCGCCGAGATCGTCTGGGAACTGGTCTCGGATTTCTCCACCTGGCAGGACTGGAACCCGCTCTACCGCAAGGCCGAGGGCCAGCTGAAGATCGGCACCAACCTGACCCTGGAGCAGCACCTGGCCGGCGAGGCCCCCACGGTGATCACCCCGGTGGTCCAGGACTGGGTGCCCTACGAGCAGCTGCACTGGCGCTCGACCCGGATGGGCGGCTTCGTCACGGCGATCCGCTATCTCGAGATCGAGAACATGGGGCCGGGCAACTCGACCTTCTCGAACGGCGAGCTGTTCATGGGGTTGCTGCTGCGGTTCGTGTCCCGTGACGAGCGCCGCAAGCTGAAGGCGGCCTTCACCGAGATGGGCGAGGCCGTGCGCGACCGCGCCGAGGCCATCTGGTCGGAACGCCAGAAGACCCCATCTTAAAGCCGCGATGATCGACGACCTCTACAGCGCCAGGATCCTGACCCTCGTGGCCAACATGCCGCGAGCGGGTCGCCTGCCTGCGCCTGACGCCAGTGCTGAAAAGACCGCCAAGCTGTGCGGCAGCCGGATCGTCGTCGATGTGGTCGTCGAGGACGGCAAGGTCGTCGACTATGCCCAGGACGTTTCGGCCTGTGCTTTGGGCCAGGCCGCCGCGGCGATCCTGGGCCAGAACATCATTGGCGCGGAACTTTCCGACATCGAGTTGGCGCGCGACTCTCTTGCCGCTATGCTGAAGGCGAACGGTCCGCACCCTGCGGGCCGCTTTGCGGAGCTCGCCGTGCTGGAGCCGGTCAAGGACTATCCCGCCCGTCACGCCTCGACGCTGTTGGCGTTCGACGCGACGGTCGAGGCTGTCCGGAAGGCCACAGGCGTCGGTGAAACGCGAACTAGCACCGCCGGCGCGGCTTGATCGCCCCTCAAAGGGGGTTAGTGCTTTACTGGACTAACAGGCGTCGCGCGCAGGCATGACCTTCTACGAACGCACCGTCGATTTGGGCCTCAGGGCCTACAAGTTGACGCTCTCGCCCCTCATCGGGCGGCAGTGCCGTTTCGCGCCGAGCTGTTCGGAGTACGCGGCGGCCGCCCTCAAGGATCATGGCCCGCTCAAGGGTTCCTGGTTGGCGTTGCGACGGATTTGCCGATGCAATCCGTTAGGAGGCTCGGGATACGACCCGCCGCCCCCGCGACATCAGCCACGCAAGTGGATGTGTGAAGAATGATCGATCTGGTTTTCCCCGACGGTTCGGCCCGTCAGTATCCGGATGGCTCGACGGGACGTGACGTCGCCGCCGCCATCTCCAAGTCGCTCGAGAAAAAGGCCCTGCTGATCAAGCTGGACGGCCAGGTTCTCGACCTGGACCGCGCCCTGACGCCCGACCTGCTGCAGGGCGAGCGCAAGTTCGAGATCCTGACGCGCGAGTCGCCCGAGGCGCTCGACACCATTCGCCACGACACGGCCCACGTGCTGGCGGAAGCGGTGCAGGAGCTGTTCCCCGGCACGCAGGTCACGATCGGCCCGAACGTCGAGGACGGCTTCTACTACGACTTCGCCCGCGACGAGCCGTTCAGCCTGGACGATCTGGAAACGATCGAAAAGCGCATGAAGGAGATCGTCGACCGCGACGAGAAGATCACGCGCGAGGTCTGGGACCGCGAAGAGGCCATCGCCCACTTCGACGGCATCGGCGAGCAGTACAAGGCGCAGATCATCCGTGACCTGCCGGGCACGGACACGATCACGGTCTATCGCCAGGGCAACTGGAAGGACCTGTGCCGCGGCCCCCACCTGCCGTCGACCAAGCATGTCGGCAAGGCCTTCAAGCTGACGAAGCTGGCCGGCGCCTACTGGCGCGGCGACCAGAACAACGCGCAGCTGCAGCGCATCTACGGTACGAGCTGGGCCTCGGACGCCGACCTGGAAGCGCACCTGAAGCGCATCGAGGAAGCCGAGCGTCGCGATCACCGCAAGCTGGGCAAGACGATGGACCTCTTCCACATCCAGGAAGAGGGCAAGGGCATGGTGTTCTGGCACGCCAAGGGCTGGGCCCTGTACCGCGTGCTCGAGGACTACATGCGCCGTCGCCTCGACGCGGCTGGCTACAAGGAAGTGAAGACGCCGCAGATCCTCGATAAGAGCCTGTGGGAGAAGTCGGGCCACGCCGAGAAGTTCGGCCACGCCATGTTCATGTGCGAGAGCGCCGAGGGCGAAGTCTTGGCGGTCAAGCCGATGAACTGCCCCGGCCACATCCAGATCTTCAACGTCGGCCAGAAGAGCTATCGCGAGCTGCCGCTGCGCATGGCCGAGTTCGGCGCCTGCCACCGCTACGAGCCGTCGGGCTCGATGCACGGCATCATGCGCGTGCGCGCCTTCACGCAGGACGACGCCCACATCTTCTGCCGCGAAGAGCAGGTCACGGAGGAAAGCGCCCGGTTCATCGAACTGTTGCGCTCGGTCTATAACGACTTGGGCATGACGCTGGCCGACACCAAGTTCTCGACGCGTCCGGAACTGCGCGCCGGCACGGACGAGGTCTGGGACAAGGCCGAAGCCGCCTTGTCCGCCGCCGCGCAAGCCGCCGGCGAGACCCTGGTGCTGCAGGAAGGCGAAGGCGCCTTCTATGGCCCGAAGCTGGAATTCTCGCTGAAAGACGCCATCGGCCGGGTCTGGCAGTGCGGCACGCTGCAGCTTGATTTCGTTTTGCCGGAACGATTGGACGCCGAGTACGTTTCGGAGGATGGTTCGAAGAAGCGTCCGGTGATGCTTCACCGGGCGATCTTGGGGTCCTTCGAGCGTTTCATCGGCATCCTGTTGGAAAACTTCGCGGGCGCGTTGCCTGTTTGGCTGGCGCCCACGCAGGTGGTCGTGGCCACGATTACTTCCGACGCCGACGATTATGCCCGGGAGGTCGTTGAGAAATTGACGAGCTTGGGGATGCGCGCGGAATTGGACCTGCGTAATGAGAAGATCAACTATAAGATTCGCGAGCACAGCCTCGCCAAGGTGCCAGTGATCGCGGTGGTGGGTCGTAAGGAAGCTGAAACGGGGCAACTGGCCCTTCGTCGCCTCGGCGGCGAGGGACAGAACATCCTGTCGCTGGAGGAAGCCCTCCGCGTGCTGAAGACCGACGCCACGCCGCCGGACGTCGCGCGCGCCCAAGGCCTGGTTAAGGCCCTACCGGAGGCCGCGACCGCCTGATGAACAGCATCCTCCCGTCCGTTTCGACCCTTGCCGTTGGTGCGCGTCCGGCTCGTCCGAACGTCTCCGTCGTCATGGTCGTCTATCGGACGGGAGAGGCGCTGGTCGAAAGCATCAGGCACGTGCTGAACGAGCCGTTGGTCGATGAGTTCGTCATCGTCGACAATGGCTCCGACGGCCGCGACGAGGACATGCTCCGCTCGCTGGCCCTGACCGAGCCGCGCGTCGTGCTCAAGCAAGGCCACGGCAATATCGGCTTCGCCCGCGGCGCCAATCTGGGCGCCAGCACGGCGGGCGGCGAATACATCGTCTTCCTCAATCCCGACGCCAACCTGCAGGCCAATTGCGTGGCCTCGCTGGTCAAGGCCTTCAAGGGCCAGCCGACCCCGACCGTGGTCGGCGCGCGGGTGCTGAACATCGACGGCACCGAGCAGCGCGGCGGCCGTCGCGGCGAGGTCACGCCGATGACCACGGTGCTCAGCTTCGGCCAGTTCACCCGTCGCCATCCGCAACTGGCCAGCTTCGAGATCCATCGCGAGAACGAGCCGCTGCCGCGCGGTCCGGCCCCGATGCCGACCATCTCGGGCGCCTGCTTCGCCATGCGCCGCGGCGATTTCGAGGTGCTGAGCGGCTTCGACGAAGGCTATTTCCTGCACGTCGAGGACATCGACCTGTGCTGGCGCGCTCGCCGCGCCGGCGGCCAGGTGCTGTTCCAGCCCGACGCCGAGGTCATCCACCTGGGCCACACCAGCCAGGAACACCCGCTGAAGGTCGAGTTCCATAAGGGCGTCGGCCTGACCCGCTACTTCATCAAGCGCGCCGACAGCCTGCAGCTGTTCGCCGCCGCGGTGCTGCTGGCCCCGGCGATCATGCTGATGAGCGTGTGCCGGCCGCTGCTGTGGAAGCTGACCGGGCGGCCGATTTAGCGCTTTACGCTGGATCCCGGCTTTCGCCGGGATGACCGCTGCGCGGTCACATCGGCCCGATTGTCTCGAACCTTGCCCCACCCGGCCCCTCGATCGACGTCGGGGCCTTCACGTTCTTGGCCGGCAACAGCGCCTTATAGCGCTCATACGTCACCTTGGCGTCGCGGCCGTTCTTCACCGTCAGGCACTGGTCGAACTCGCCTTCGCGACCCCAGGGCTTGCGCTCGGAGCGGGCGATGTCGGGGTCGGTCTTGACCATGTCGGCGATGGTGGCGGCCAGCGGCTGGTCGATGCCCATGCCGTAGCTGCCGAACTTGATCGTCACGTCGCAGCGCTGCGGAGTCTTGGCCGGAGCAGCCGCGCAGGCGGCCAGACCGATGACCAGGAGCGATGCGGCGAGACGGATCATGCGGGGAAACCTCCGGCGCGGGCCAGGGACGAGGCGGGGGCCTTGCCCAGCTTGGCGCTGATGTCGCGGCCGATCTCGATCAGCGCCGCCAGATCGTAACCCGTCTCGAAGCCGGCCCGTTCCAGCATGTAGACCAGATCCTCGGTGCCGATATTGCCGGTGGCGTTCGGCGCGAACGGACAGCCGCCCAGCCCGCCGACCGAGGCGTCCAGCACATCCACGCCCGCCTCGACGCTGGCGAAGGCGTTGGCCAGCCCGGTGTTGCGGGTGTCGTGGAAGTGCATGCGCAGGCGCGTATCCGGCGCGGCGGCGCGGGCGGCCTCGATCCGTTTGCGGACGGTCCAGGGATCGGCGACCCCGATGGTGTCGGCGATGGCGATCTCGGGCACGCCCAGGGCGGCGGCCTCGCGGACGATGGCCACGACCTGGTCCTCGGACACCTCGCCATCGAACGGACAGCCGAAGGCGACCGAGATCGTGGCGGTGATCGGCGGGCCGCCCTCGACGGCCTGGCGTTCGGTGATGGCGGCCAGGGTGTCGATCTGCTGGCGCACCGTCGCGCCCTGGTTGGCGACGCCGAAGCCGTCCGAGGCGCAGACCACGACATTGGCCTCGTCGCACTGGGCGGCGACGCAGCGCTCCCAGCCGCGCATGTTCAAAACGAGGCCGATGCGCGAGTGCTCCAGATCCGCCGGGAGGGCCGCCATGATCTCTTCCGCCCCCGCCATCTGCGGCACGCGGTTGGGGTTCACAAACGACACCACCTCGGTGCGCCTGGCGCCGGCGGCCTCCAGCTTGCGGATCAGGTCGAGCTTTTCGTCGACCGACAAGGACAGCTTCTCGTTCTGCAGGCCGTCGCGCGGCCCGACCTCGACGATCTGGATGAAGCGGCTCATGGGCGGGCCTCGTCGTCGGGCGAGGCCGTCTGGGGCTCGCCGCGGTAGATGGTCAGGCGCTCTTGATCGCCGTCGGAATAGTTCAGGCCCTCGACCGTCGCGACCGGACGCGGGGTCAGGCCCATATTGGCCATGGCGTCGCGGAACGGCTTTTCCTCGCGGCCCTCGACCACGGCCGGGCGACCTTCCGAGACCGCATCGGCCGCGCCTTCGCCGTCGGTCAGCTCGGTGGCTGTGCCCAGCTGGAAGATCAGGCTGGGCTCGGCATAGCCGGTCAGGGCCACGGGGCCAGCGGCCCCGGCACGCGGCGAAAGTCTTGTGCGGTCCAGCGCGTCGGCGCCGTCCTTGGCCAGGAACAAAGGCTCCAGGTGCGGGATCAGGCCGGCGGT
>JAEXJH010000325.1 GCA_023445955.1 Pseudomonadota bacterium | reverse complement strand
GGCGTGCGCCGTGGCCTGGGCTATCCGCAAGGCCCGCTGGCCTGGGGCGACAGCGTCGGCCCGGCGCGTCTGCTGACCATTCTCGAACGCATGACCGACCTGACCGGCGATGCCCGCTATCGCCCCGGCCCGTGGCTACGCCGCCGCGCTGCGCTGGGCCTGTCGCTGCGCCACGCCGAGCCTGCGCTGGGCTGAAGCCCGGCGCCTACCGATTCAAGGAGATACCGATGCTCAATGCTTATATCTACGCCGGCCTGCGCACGCCCTTCGGTCGCCATGGCGGCGCCCTGGCGCCGGTGCGCCCGGACGATCTGATCGCCCAGGTGATCCGCGAGCTGCTGGCCAGCACCAAGGTGCCGGGCGAAGCCATCGAGGACGTGATCCTCGGCAACACCAACCAGGCCGGTGAAGACAGCCGCAACATTGCGCGCCATGCCGCACTGCTCGCCGGCCTGCCGGTGACCGTGCCGGGCCAGACGGTGAACCGCCTGTGCGCCAGCGGCCTGGCTGCGGTAATCGATGCGGCGCGCGCCGTGACCTGTGGCGAAGGCGAGCTGTTCGTCGCTGGCGGTGTGGAAAGCATGTCCCGCGCGCCCTTCGTCATGGCCAAGGCCGAGGCGGCGTACAGCCGTGACCTGACAGTATTCGACAGCCCCATCGGTGCGCGCTTTCCCAACCCGAAGATCGTTGCCGGGTTCGGCAACGACAGCATGCCGGAGACTGGCGACAACGTAGCCCGCGAATTCGGCATCAGCCGCGAGCAGGCCGACCGCTTCGCTGCCCGTTCCCAGGCCAACTTTGAAGCCGCCCGCCAGGCCGGTTTCTTCGCCGGGGAAATCCTCCCGGTCAGCGTGCCGACCGGGCGCAAGACGCCGCCGAATGTGGTCGAGCAGGATGAGCATCCGCGTCCGTCTTCCGATGAATCCGCGTTGGCGCGCCTCAAGCCGCTGTCCGAAGGCGGCGTGGTCACCGCGGGCAACGCTTCCGGCGTCAACGACGGCGCTGCCGCATTGCTGATCGGCTCGGCAGCGGCGGGCGAACGCCACGGCCTCAAGCCGCTGGCGCGGATTCTTTCGGCGGCGGCGGTCGGCGTCGAGCCGCGCATCATGGGTGTCGGCCCGGTCGAGGCGATCAACAAGGCACTGGCCCGCGCCAACCTGACCCTGGCCGACATGGACATCATCGAGATCAACGAGGCTTTCGCTTCCCAGGTCCTCGGTTGTCTACACGGTCTGGGTGTCGATTTCGACGATGCGCGGGTCAACCCCAATGGCGGCGCCATCGCCGTCGGCCACCCGCTGGGCGCTTCCGGCGCGCGGCTGGCGCTGAGCGTGGCGCGACAACTGCAGCGCAGCGGTCAACGCTATGCGGTGATCAGCCTGTGCATCGGCGTGGGCCAGGGGCTCGCCATGGTTATCGAGCGCGCTTGAGCGCCAGAGAGGAGTTGAAGATGGGTGCTTTGAGCGGATACCGCGTACTCGACCTCAGCCGCGTACTGGCCGGCCCTTGGTGCGGCCAGGTGTTGGCCGACCTGGGCGCGGAAGTGATCAAGATCGAACGGCCCGGCGTGGGTGACGACACCCGCGGCTGGGGCCCGCCCTACATGAAAGCCGCCGATGGCTCGGACAGCTCCGAGGCGGCGTACTACCAGTCCACCAACCGCAACAAGCTGTCGGTGGCGCTGAACTTGGCCACCGAAGAAGGGCAGGCGCTGGTGCGCGCCCTGGCCTGCGAGTGCGACGTGCTGATCGAGAACTACAAGGCCGGTTCGCTGGCCAAGTACGGGCTGGACTACGAGAGCCTGTCGAAAGTGAATCCGCGCCTGGTCTACTGCTCCATCACCGGCTTCGGCCAGACTGGCCCGCGCGCCGAGGAGCCCGGCTACGACTTCATCATCCAGGGCATGGGCGGCTTGATGAGCATCACCGGCGAGAAGGACGGTGTGCCCGGCGCCGGCCCGCAGAAAGTCGGTGTCGCCGTGTCGGACGTGATGACCGGCCTCTACTCGGTAGTCGCCATCCAGGCCGCGCTGCTGGCGCGGGAGAAGACCGGCCGCGGCCAGCACTGCGACATGGCGCTGCTCGACGTGCAGGTCGCCATGCTCGGCAACCAGAGCCAGAACTACCTCGCCACCGGACGCTCGCCGGGCCGCCAGGGCAATGCCCACGTCAACATCGTGCCGTACCAGGTATTCAGCGCGAAGGACATGGACTTCATCATCGCCTGCGGCAACGACAGCCAGTTAGTCTCGCTGTGCGATGCCATCGGCCTGCCGGAATTGCCCAAGGACCCGCGCTTCACCCGCAACGCCGACCGGGTGCGCAACCGCGACATCATCGTCGGCAAGCTGGCCGAGCACTTCCAGGGCGACACCGCCGACAACTGGGTGAAGCGCATCCATGCGATGAAGGTTCCGGTCGGTGTGATCAACGATATCGGGCGCGCGCTGGATGAGCCGCAGGTGATCGTCCGCGACATGCTGGTGGAGATTCCCCACGCGCAGAACGCGGCGTTCCGCATGGTCGGCAGCCCGCTGAAATTGTCCGAGACGCCGGTCGAGTACCAGCGCCCGGCGCCCATGCTCGGCGAGCACACCGACGAGGTGCTCAAGCGCCGCCTGGGAATCGATGACGCACGCCTGGCGCAGCTGAAGGCCGAGGGTGTGATCGAGCAGTTGGGAGAATCCTGAGGCCTTCACCCGAAGCGGTTCGCGAGCAAGCTCGCTCCTACAAAAAAC
>JAEXJH010000324.1 GCA_023445955.1 Pseudomonadota bacterium | reverse complement strand
GGCGCCGATCACCACTTCTTGGGCGACGGCGGAGCCGGGGGCGCGGGCGGGGCGGGCGGCGCCGACGGGGGCTTGGGCATGTCGCGCAGCAGCATGAAGCGCGCGCCCTTGAGGCCGTTGCAGGAGCGCACCGACAGGCCCGACGGCAGACGGGTAGAGCCGTCGCCGCACGCTTCGTCCAGCTGCTCCTGCTCCAGGCCCCGGGCGCTCGACAGGTCGGCGGCGCTGAGATTGACCATGGTCAGGTCGGCGTTGCGGAAGTCCGCGCCGTTGAAGATGGCGCCGCGCAGGTTCGAGCCGGTCAGGTCCGCGTTGCGGAACCGGGCGCCGTCGAAGCGGGCGCCCTGGAAGTTGGCGTGGTTGATGTCGGCGTTCGAGAAGTCGGCGTCACGAGCGTTGGCGCCCGACAGGTTGGCGGCGATCAGCTCGGCGTTGGCGAAGCGCGCCTTCTGAAGGTTGGCGCCGGTCATGGTGGCGGCGTGCAGCTCGGCCGACGACAGGTCGACGCGGGTCATGGCGGCCTGGGTGAAGTTGGCGCCGCTGCTTTCGATGCCCGACATCCGCGCGTCAGTGAAGTTGGCGCCGGTGAAGTTGGCGCCGCGCATCTCGGCGCCGCGCAGGTCGGCGCGGCTGAGGTCAGCCCAGCCGAAGTCCGAGCCGTAGAACATCGCGCCGCGCAGGTCGGCGCCGATCAGGATGGCCTTCACGAACCGAGCGCCATTGAACTTGGCGTTCATCAGCTTGCGGCCGGCGAGGTCGCAGTTGGCGCACATCCCGCCAAACGAGGTGAGCTTGGCGACGTCCTTGTCTTCGATCGAGGCCTGGGCCTGGCCGGACATGGCCAGCAAGCTCAGGGTCAAGGCGGCGATGGAAACGCCCAGGCGGGACATCAAGTTCTCCGTTCAGTCCATACGCGACTGTGTGAGTTACGGTTTGAACCGACGGCCGGCTAGAAGCCACTTAAATTGCGGTAATGACGGGGATTTAACGGCAGAGAGGGATCCGCAGATTGCCCGGCAGATAGGTCGAGCCGTCGCCGCAGGCCTGGTCCAGCTGGGCCTGGGTCAGGCCGATCGCGCGGTCCATCTCGGCACCCGAGAAGTTGGCGCCCGATAGTCTGGCGCCGGAGAAATTCGCGCCCTGCAGATAGGCGCCGACGAAGCTGGAATTGGTCAGGTCGGCCTTGGCGAAGCTGGCGCCGGTCATGACCGCGCCATAGGCGTTGACGTCGCGCAGGTCGCCGCCGGTGAAGCGGGTGCGGTTCATGATCGCCGTCGAGAAGTCGGCCTGGCGCAGGCGCGCGCCCGCCAGGTTCTTGTTCTTCAGCTCCAGGTTCGACAGATCGGCCTGGAACAGGTTGCAGCGCGGGCAGTTGGCGCCGTTGCGGACAGCCGAGATCTGGCCAGCGTTCTGGGCGCTGGCGGGCGCGGCGAAGGCCAGTACGGCAAGAGCCGAAAGGAGGGCGAACGGTTTCATTCTGGCGCAAGTCCTACGCGGAAAGAGCTTTCGCACCTTGCCGCAGCAAGCTTAACGCCAGGATTACGACGACGCGATCGGTCCTGGACGATCGGATTGGGCGCCGCAAGTGTCACAAACCGTCATGCCGCCGCGGCGGTTCAGCGAGAGGTCGCCACAGGCCGGACACATCTCGCCCTCGGCCCCCGGACGGTCCGCGCCCTCGACCCGGCGACGACCGAACGAGGCGAACACCAGGTTGTCGTGCGAGGCGCCGCGCGAAAAGCCCTTGGATATGAACAGGCTAGCCGGAACCGGTTCTGGCTCGATATCGTCGGCGCCGTTGTCGGCGAAGCCCTTGCCCGCGCCCAGTCCGTCGGCGTTGAACTCGCCCGGATCGCCATTGGCCAAGTCAGCGCGACCCAGATACGACACGCCCAGTTCGCGGAAGACGTAGTCCAGGATCGAGGTCGCCGACTTGATCGAGTCGTTGCCGGTCACCGGACCCGCCGGTTCGAACTTGGTGTAGACGAAGGCGTCGACGAACTCGTGCAGCGGCACGCCGTGCTGCAGGCCAAGCGACACCGCGATGGCGAAGTTGTTCATCAGGCTGCGGAACGCCGCGCCTTCCTTGTGCATGTCGATGAACAGCTCGCCCAGCTCGCCGTCCTCGTACTCGCCGGTGTGCAGATAGACCTTGTGGCCGCCGACGGCCGCCTTCTGGATGTAGCCCTTGCGGCGGTCAGGCAGGCGGCGGCGCGAGCGGTCGCGCTCGACGATCTTCTCGACCACGCGTTCAGTGACGACCGGCTCGCGGGCGGGAGCGGCGGCGCGAGGCGCTTCCACCGTCTCTTCGGGCAGATCCAGCTTGAAATCGACCGGCGCGACGGCGCGTTGCAGGCGCAGGGCGCGGATGCCGGACCGCGCGGCTGCGGCCTGGGCGCGAACGGCGTCGGCAGGACGGCTGTCGAAGGGGACCGGGATGGCCACCGCGGTCGGCAGGCAGGCGAAGGCCTCGACGGCGGCCAGCATGGCCAGGCGATCGGCGAAGGCCGGCGCTTCGACGGACTTGAAGGCTTCGCGCAGCTCGGGGTTCAGGGCGTCGCAGTCGCCGAGGGTTCCCGCGCCCAGGGCGTGGCGCTCAGCGGTCGCGATCTCGACGGGCGAGAAGTCGGCGAAGGCCAGGGTGTCGAAGTCGCGTCGCGCGACATCTTCCGCCGAGGCACCCAGCACGTCGCGCAGGAAGCCTGCGCCGACCACGGCCGGCGCGAAAGCGGCGCGGATGCCGTGGTGCTCGCGCAGGGCGTGCTCGGCTTTCTCGATCTCGTGGGTAGTGAAGCCGCGGGCCTGCAGCATAGCGTGGTCGATGGCCGGGCTCTCGGCCAGCGAGCCGTGGCCCAGGGCGTGACGGCGCGCGGCGTCCAGATCGACGCCTTCGCTCGACAGGGCTTCGAAGGCTGCGGCGCTGAAGGTCGGCAGCAGGAAGCCGTCGGCGGTCTGGGCGACCGACACCGGCGACATCGCGCCGGCCGGGCCGATAGGGGCGCCGCCAAGGCGCAACGTGGCCTCCAGATCCTCGAACGGACCGACGAGGGCGGCCGAGCGCAGGCCGTGCTTGCGGCCCAGGGCGTGGGCGGTAGCCAGGGACGCGGCGGCCTCGGTGGCCAGGGCCGAGCGCAGGGCGGCGGCGCGGACCCGGCGTTCGGCCAGGGTCTTGAGCACGCCCTGCTTGTCCTGGGCGAAGAGGGCGTCCGGCCCCATGACGCTGGCGGCTTCCGCACTGGCCGACAGGGCCGCGCCGACCGCGAGCGCCCACAAGACGGCGGCGCCGTCGCGGCCTTCGATGCTGGTCTGGGC
>JAEXJH010000323.1 GCA_023445955.1 Pseudomonadota bacterium | reverse complement strand
CGTCTGCGGCGTCGTCGTGGTGGTCGTGGTGCTCTGGGCGAAAGCCGCGCCGGCGAACGTCAGGGTCGCGGCGGCGGCGAGCAGGGCGATCTTGTTGGTCATGTTCACTCTCCGTCGAAGGGCCCCTCCCTTGCCCAAACTAACGTGACCTTGCGGACACGGTTCCGTCGGCGAGTCGACGCGCCGCTCTACCGGCGCGCGTCCTGCCCAGCGACCAGGGCGGCGATATAGGCCTCCATCAGCCGCACCAGTTCGTCCTCAAGCCGTTGCGAATCCAGGGCCAGGTCGATCTCGATCGTCGCCGCGCGCAGGAGGCCGATGACTGCGTGAGTCAGGACGAAACCGGCCTCGGGCGACAGGTCGAATCCGAAGGCGGTCCTGCCGGCGATGGTGTCGAAGAAGATCAGGTGATGGCGCATCACCAGGTCCTCGTCGCCCTCCTGGGTCAGGGCGTCGAGCAGCGCGCGGCGGGTGGCGGGCGAGCCCTCGAACGCGGTGGCCAGGGTGCGGACGATCATGCGCACCAGACCGATCTCGGGGCCAGCGATGACCAGGTCGGCGATGCGGTCGCGCGCCGCCGCCGCCCGCCGCTGGGCCAGGGCGGCGAGGATCGCCTGCTTGCCGCGGAAGTACTGATAGAGCGTGCCGATGCTGACCCCCGCCCGCTCGGCGATGTGGTTGGTGGTCAGGGCCTCGATCCCGTCGGCCTCGAGAAGTTGAAAGGCCGCCTCCAAAATTGCGTCCACCGTCGCTTCGGAGCGCGGCTGGCGCGGCGTTCGCCTCGTCTTTTCAGTCACTTGCGGCTGAGCCTCATAGGGTGTGGGCAAGGCGAGTAGCGCGGGGGCGCCGAGGGCCTAACCTAAAGCTGAAGAGTTGGATCCGTCACGGTTTCCGCTACGCCAGGAGTTCCCATGAACGCCGCCCTCGAAAAGGTCCGCGCCAAGGTCGCGTCGCAGAAGACCGCCCTGCCCGCGCTGTATGGCGACGTCGATTTCGACAGCACGCCCGAACGCTTCACCGACGATCCCAAGGCCAGCGTGGCCCCGCGCCTGCGGGGTCTCGACCCCGACAAGGTCGCGCTGATCAAGGCCTACACCATGCTGGGCGACGTCGTGGCCGACGCCTATGCGGCGCTGATGCCGCAGTACGGCTTTCGCCCGCTGATCCAAATGCTGACCAAGGCCTGCGACGAAGGCGTCGACGCCGTCGCCGACGCCCCGCCGGAGCTGGCCGCCTTCATCGCCGATATGGAGGCCACGCCCGCCTGGGTCGATATGGACCTGGTGCGCGAGGGCCAGCGCCTGGACCGTAACGCCGCCGCCAATCTGGGTCCGTTTGCGATCCGGGGCGCGTTCATCGCCACCTTCATGAACAAGTACGCCGCCCTGCCCATGGCCCTGACCGGGACCCTGTCCAACGACACGGCCGCCCGCCGGGTCAACGAGACGGCGACCTTCTTCACCACCACCCTGCTGCCCGGCTCGCTGGAGCGCCACGGCGCCGGCTTCAAGGCCGCCGCGATGGTGCGGCTGATGCATTCGATGGTGCGGTTCAACGCCCTCAAGCGCTCGGACAACTGGGACGTCGGCGTCTACGGCATCCCGATCCCGCAGGTCGATCAGATGCCCGCCGGCCTAATCCCGATCTTCCTGATGAGCTACAAGATCGTCGGCCAGGGCCGGAAGACCTTTACCGCCGACGAGCGCGCCCGGGTCGAGCTGGCCCGCTATCGCTGCTTCCTGCTGGGCTTGCCAGAAGACCTGCTGGCCGACACCCCGCAAGGCGTGGTCGACACCATGAACGCCCGCAGCGGCACCCTGCGCGCCGGCTTCGACGACGCCACCTGCGGCGAGCTGGTCCGCGCCACGCTCGACGCCTATCTGCCGCCCGATGAGAGCCCGGAGAACCGGCTGTTCGACAAGGTCGAGCGCCGCTTCTCCAAGGTGTTCTTCCTGCGCAACTTCATGAACGGCGACGTCGCCGCCGCCCGCCGCATGGGCGTCGAGATCGGCCCGCGCGACTTCATGATGTTCGGCCTGGTGGCCCTGCTGGTGACCAGCCAGCTGATGGCCTACCGCCTGGCCCGCAACGTCCCCGGCGTCTCGGACCTGGCCGACGCGCGCCTGGTCGCCAAGCTGAAGAAGCAGCTGGCGCGCTACGGCCACGCGGAGTTCACCAGCGACGCAGAAAAGTACCGGCCGACGGGCGCAAAGCCGGTGGCGGCCTAGGCCCTAGGGCCGTCCTCGTCCTTCCCCTACCGCCGCGCCAACCACCAGCGGCCAAAGGGACGCAGTAACGGGCGCGCCCAGGTCGGCGTGAGGCCGCGCAGCTGGGTGGCTAATGCCATCCTCGGATTGGGCGCGGCGGGTTGCGGACGAGGTGTCGCGCGTGACGGGACGAGGCGCAACAGGGCCTCCTCGCTGGTCGCGCACAGGCAGATGTTGGCGTCGGAGGTGATCCGGCTGAGGGCCGCGTTCAGGTCGGCGCCGCCCTGGGCGCTTTCGGGGAAGAAGCCGTTGATGGGTCCCAGGAACTCGACCGCCGGGAAGCCGGCGTGGACCAGGATTTCCAGCAACTGGGCGCGGCTGTAGGGGCGTTCCAGGGTCTGGGTTTCCAACATCACCTGCATGTAGTCGTCGCGGATCGGACCCTGGCGGTTGTCGCTCTCGATGATCAGCGCCACGCCGTCCGCCTTGAGGCCGCGCCGGATGTTCTCCAGCGCCGCGATCGGGTCGACGAAGTGGTGCAGGCACGATTCCAGGATCGCCGCGTCGAACGCGCCCGCCAGGCGTTGCGGCAACGCCTCGCGCTCAAGGTCGACGGTGTCGAACATCGCCTCCAGCGTCTCGGCGGGCAGGTCCAGGCACGGATCGTCGGCCACGCGCTTGCGGGCCAGGGCCACGAACTCCGGCGAGATGTCGACGCCCACGGTCTGGTAGCCCAGCCGCGTCAGCCAGTGCGACATCCAGCCCGGCCCGCAGGCCACGTCCAGCACCTGGGCGCCGCGCGGCAGCTTCAGCAGGTGGATCGTGTTGCTGAAGTGGTTCAGGTAGCTGACGATCTCGGCCAGGCTGCCGGCCGGATCCTCGGGCGTGATCGCCGCCAGCGGCTTGGTGGCCACGAATAGCTCGATCTGCTCGCGCGAATAGCGCTGAAAGAAGCCGTCCAGATAGCGGCGCGCGCCCTCGGCCCAGTCGAAGTCGGGCAGCTCGGCGTTGACGTCCGCCAGCACAGCTTCCTTGGTCCGCATAGATCCCACCCCGACGCCTCGACGCGGGGAGGTTAGCCGCAGCGGCGGGCTCTAGACCATCCCCACCGTCTTCAGACGGGCGCGGGGGTGGATCTCGTTCTGGCTCATCACCACGGTCTGGCCGCGGAAGCGCTCGATGATCGAGCGCACATAGGGGCGCACGCCCGGGCTGGTCAGCAGGACGGGCGCCTCGCCGGCCAGGGCGGCGCGCTCGAAGCTGTCGCGGACGCCGCGGATGAAGTCCTGCAGGCGCGAGGGCGGCAGGGCCAGCTGTTTGTCGTCGCCGGGGCCGATCAGGGCTTCGGCGAAGGCGTGCTCCCAGTCGGCCGACAGGGTGATGATCGGCAGGGCGCCGTCGTCGCCGCGGTTGGCCCAGCACAGCTGGCGGGCCAGGCGGGCGCGGACCTGCTCGACCAGCTGGGTGACCGAGGCGGTGTGCGGCGCGGCCTCGCCGATGCCTTCCAGGATCTGCGGCAGGTCGCGGATCGAGACGCGCTCGCGCAGCAGCGACTGCAGCACGCGCTGGACGGTGGTGGCCGTGGCGGTGCCCGGGATCAGGTCGTCGACCAGCTTGCGCTGCGCTTCCGGCAGCTCCTTCAGGAGCTTCTGGACCTCGGCGTATGACAGCAGGTCGGCCATGTTCTCCTTGAGGATCTCGGTCAGGTGCGTGGTCAGCACCGTGGCCGGGTCGACAACCGTATAGCCACGGAAGGTGGCTTCCTCGCGCAGATCGTCGGCGATCCAGGTGGCCGGCAGGCCGAAGGCGGGCTCGCGGACATGCTCGCCGGGCAGTTCGACCTGGCCGCCGCGCGGGTCCATGGCCATCAGGCTGCCCAGGCGCACTTCGCCGGCCCCGGCTTCCATTTCCTTGATGCGGATGGCGTAGCCCTGGTTGGCCAGGCGCATGTTGTCGAGGATCCGCACCGGCGGCATGACGAAGCCGAACTCGCCGGCCAGGGTCTTGCGCAGGGCGCGGATCTGGTCGGTCAGCTTGCGGCCGTCCAGGTCGTTGATCAGGGTCAGCAGGCCATAGCCCAGCTCGATCTTGACGTCGTCGATGGCCAGCGAGGCGCTGATCGGCTCTTCCTCGGCCTCGGCGGGCGCGGACGCCGCCTCGAGCAGGGATGGATCGATGGGCTTGGGCTTCTTGGCGTCCTGGATGCGCTTGTAGGCCAGGGCCCCGGCGCCCAGCGACAGGGCCGCGAACGGGATGATCGGCATGCCCGGGATCAGGGCGATGATGCCGGCCGAGGCCGAGACCATGCCCAGGCCCGCCGGGGTCATGGCCAGCTGGGTCGTGAGGGCCGTGTGGGCCGAGCCATACA
>JAEXJH010000322.1 GCA_023445955.1 Pseudomonadota bacterium | reverse complement strand
GGAGACACCCACGGCCAAGGCGTCATTGACTGCCTGGATCACCAAGGGGGCGAACGGCCGGTCACGGACGTTGCGCACCGCGCTCAGCGTCTCGCGCTGAATCTCGCGGCGCAGCACCTGCGAGGCCGCCTCGAAGGGCGGCTTCTCACCAGCGTCGGCCGAGCCGTATTGGACTCGGACCTCGGCATACTCACGGACGAGCTTGACCAGGCGGCCGGACGCCGGCTGGTCGAGCAGCCGCACGCGCATGTCGGCCGTGTTGAGCGCCGCAGCCTCGGCGACCAGCAGGTTGTAGCGCGCCTCATAACGATCGAGCGCTAGGCCGAAGGTGAAGGCGATCAGCAGAGACAGAAGGCCCAGGACGCCCGACAGCACATAGCCCGGATGGTCGGTCCCGCGCTCCGACGCCAAGCGGCGGGTCATCCATGCCGAGAGTTCGCGCAGGCCGATAAGCAGGAGGAAGAGGCCGCCGCTGATCAGCGCGAGCGGGGCCTGATTGACCAACTTGTCCATGTCAGTCCACGACCGCCAAGGTGATGGCCGTGCCTGCCGCCAAGAGCAGCAGTGTCGCCTTCAGGAAACAGCTAATAGCGATCGCCAGCGATTGCTTCCAAGTCCTGCTTGCTCGCCTCGTCCAGGCTGCCTGTACCCCGACGTACCATGCGCTAGCGAGCGCCACGACGATGCCTCCGATCCACGAGTGGGTGGGCCATGCCTGGCCAATCGTCCCAGCAACGCCGACCAGCAGGCAAAATACCGAGGCCGGATAGCACTCGCCGAAGAAGGGACCGCGCAACGTCTTGCGGGTCAGCGGCTGCTTGGCTTCCTTCACCTGCTGGAGGGCGAACATCAGCGGGTAGGCCGCAAACATCAGCGACCGGAGGATGACGAGGTTCTGATCGGAACCGAACAGCGTCTCGGCCTTATGGCCGATCGACGCGAAGGGATGCAGGTGAAGGCTCAGTTCAATCAGGTGCGAGATGACCAGGCTCAGCATAAGGAAAAGCGGCGGGCTCAGCGCTTGCTCGTACTGCTCTTCCTCGGGCTTATGCAGCTCGGTCCGGGAGTATTCCAGGGTCTCAAGCGGGCGGATCGCCGAGCGCAGCAAGGTGCGCGGATAGAAGACCAGCCAGGTCATCACCTCGTAGAGGAACTCCTCCAACGACCGGAGGATACGGATGAAGTCCATCTGCGAGACCTTCTTGAGCAAGGCGTGACGATCCGCGGAATCAATGCGCCGACGGCGCGGGCTTGGGCCGACAATTTCAGATCGCCCTTGGCAGGGTAACCCCTTCACGCCAAGGTTTAGCCGAAGCAGATTTCGGGGCAGCGATGCAGTTTGGTCAACGGGTCATCACGGTCGTCTGGTTCCTGCTGGGCGTGGGCTTTCTCCTGGCGCTGCCGGTGTTGCTCGACTTCAGCTTCTGGATCCCGCTGGCGATCTTCGCCGTCGCCGTGGTCCTGGCGCTGCCGATCGCGGCGGTCGTCCGGGCCTTGCGCGATCGTCATGGCGGCAAGCCATTCTGGCGACGCTGGGCCGGCGCGAGCGTCGTGCTGGCCTTCGTGTTCAGCATCGTGGCCGCCGCGCCCATCTACTACCTAGCCGCTATCGTCGCCGCCCGGCCGGTCGTCGCGCCCCAGGCCACGCTGTCGAACGGACAGCGGACGATCATCTTCCAGGGCATGGCCCACGTTGGGACCGAGACCTTCTACAAGTCGGTCATCTACGATCTGCAGCACGCGATCGCGGATGGCTACGCGATCTATTATGAGGGCGTGAAGCCGGACCCGGCGGGGGACGCCTGGTTCTCCAAGACCCTCGCCGGAGGCGGCGACCTGGCCGAGCGCTACAAGAGTCTGGGCAAGGCTTGTGGCCTGACGTTCCAGGGCGAGTACTTCCAACTCCTGGCTAGCGAGATCCGCGAGCATCCCGAACGCCACGTCGCCGCCGATGTCTCGACCCTGCAGATGAAGCAGGAGTACGAGCGGCTTCTGAAGACCGACAAGGCGTTCGCCGAAAAGGTGCGCAAGGGCGCGAAGAGCGACAAGGACGACGCCGACAGCGCTGATGGGATCGCCAAGTTCCTGGACTGGGCGCAGGACGATCCTCGCCATCAAGCCTTGGGCGGGGTGGTCTGCCGTGGCGTCCTGGACATCGCCCTGGCGCCCAAGGCCAACAAGCCGCCTGGCGACCTGGACCCCTTGCTGCTCGACTATCGAAACCGCGGCCTGGTCGACCGGATTCTCAGCGACCCGCGCCCGCGCATCTACGTCAACTACGGCTCCGACCACCTGCCGGGCCTCCTGAAGCTGCTCCGCCAGAACGACCCGAAATGGAAAGTGGTCTCGGTCAAATGGATGCGCGTGATCGATGCGCCGGAGGACCTGCACGGCAACTTGTGATGGGCGCCATCTTCGCCTTCACAAGATAGGGCAAGTCCCCTAAGGGTTGAGCTAGGGGGAGGTTGCGGTCGCGTTTGACGCTCTCCCGTGGCCTGTCTCGTGTTCCAGTTTGGAGAGGCCTCATGCGACCTTCGACGACCGCCCTTGCCCTGACCGCGCTCCTTGCCTTCGCGCCGCTAGCGCCGGCCTTCGCGCAAACCACCCCGTCGGACGTGCGCGACCTTGTCGGCGCTCGGGCCTCCAGCGGCGAGAGCCAGCTGGCGTCGCGCGGCTACGTCAATGTCGGCGTTCAGGACGGCGATGACCGCAAGTGGACCTATTGGTGGAATGCGCGGCGCGGGGTTTGCCTGTCAGTGGCCACGGTCAACGGCCGCTACGACTCCATCGTCTCGACGCCGGCGCCCGATTGCCGTCGTTCCGATCCGGGTCCCGGCCGGCCGACTACTTTGCCCGGCCCCGTCGGCGGACCAGTGGCCAGCGGGCGGACCGAGGACATCCGGTTCGATCGCGGGTCGTCGTCGGCCACACGTCGCGGCGTTGTCCGCGGCTATGAGACGATGACCTATCTGTTGGACGTTCGCGCCGGCCAGACGATCAGCGTCTCGCTGCAGGGCTCCAATCGCTCGGGCTATTTCAACGTCACCGCGCCGCGCGCCAACCAGGCGTTATTTAACGGTTCGACCAGCGGCAATCGCTGGCGCGGCCGGGTGGCGACCAGCGGTCGCTACAAGATCGAAGTCTATCTGATGCGCAACGCCGCCCGCCGGGGAGAGCAACTTCGCTACACGCTCGACGTCGGCGTCGGTCGCTAGTCGGGCGGTCGATCTATGGGGCGGGGACTTTGGATAGCCGGCGTTTGCGTGGCGCTGGCCTTGGTCGCGGGATCAGCTCAGGCGCAGGGCGCACGAGTCAGTTCGGCGGCTGAGTTGGCGCGCCTGGCTGACCAGCTGACCCCGGGCCAGTGGGTGTGGGCGCCGCAGGTCGCGCCGGCCGGACCCTTGCTGGTCTATGTCGATCTCTCGCGCCAGCGCGCCACCGTCTATCGCAACGGCGTGCGGATCGCGGTCAGCACCGTCTCGTCCGGCCGCGAAGGCTATGAGACGCCGACGGGCGTTTTCACGATCCTTCAGAAGGACGCCGACCACCACTCCAACAAGTACAACAGCGCGCCCATGCCCTATCAGCAGCGGCTGACCTGGGATGGCGTCGCTCTACACGCCGGCGGTCTGCCGGGATATCCCGAAAGCCACGGCTGCGTTCACCTGCCGATGGGATTCGCGCGCGATCTGTTCGGGGTCACGAAACTTGGGGCGACCGTGGTCGTAGCTGGTGATGCGGCCGATCACATGCGCACCAGCGACGCCAGCCTGTTGGCCCCTATCGATGCGGCCGGCGCTCCCGTGGCGCCAGCGCCGTTGCAGAGCGACGCGTGGCGCTGGACGCCGGAAGCGTCGGTCACTGGCGCCCTGACCATCATCGTGTCCAAGCACGACCAGGCCATCGTCGTGTTGCGCAACGGCGTCGAGATCGGCCGAAGCGTGGCGCACATCGACGACGACGATCCTGGCACGCACGTTATCAGCCTGACGGCCGGGAAGAACGGCGCGCTGAGCTGGCTCTATGTCGCCTTGCCGGGACACGCCGAGGAGGAGGGGCGAGAGCTGGACGAGGCGACTATCAATCGCGTGCGCGTTCCGCAGGGCTTCTA
Source organism: Pseudomonadota bacterium (assembly GCA_023445955.1). Classification (GTDB taxonomy): domain Bacteria; phylum Pseudomonadota; class Alphaproteobacteria; order Caulobacterales; family Caulobacteraceae; genus Caulobacter. The sequence continues at coordinate 11,601 of JAEXJH010000322.1, read as the reverse complement.
CACCGCGGTGAAAGCAGCGCTGAAGCCGGGCGCGACCATTCTCGTCACCCAATCCAGTGTCGGCGAGACCGCTGGGCAGCGGTTGACGATCCTCGACGCTGTGACGCCGACCCCGTGATCGCGAGCCGGAGCCAACGACGATGCGCGTAGCCGTGTTCTCCGCCAAGGCCTACGACCGCCGGTTCCTGGACGCCGCCAATGCGGGCTTCGGCCACGGGCTCGACTATTTCGACGCGCGGCTGGACGCGCTTACCGCGCGCCTGGCGGCCGGCTATCCGGCGGTTTGCGTCTTCGTCAACGACCGGCTCGACGCCGCCGCGCGGTCGGGCGTCCTGATCGTCAACACTAGCCGCGGTGCGCTGATCGACACCGGAGCCCTGATCGAGGGCTTGAAGAGCCGCAAGGTCGGCGGCGTGGCGCTGGACGTCTACGAACAGGAGGCCGATCTCTTCTTCGAGGACCTCTCCAGCGAGATCATCCAGGACAACGTCTTCCAGCGCCTGCTGACCTTCCCGAACGTTCTGATCACCGGCCACCAGGCCTTCCTGACCGAAGAGGCCCTGACCGCGATCGCGACGACAACGCTGGCGAGCCTCTCGGAGATCGAGGCGGGTGCGCACTTCACGCATCGCGTCACCCTCTCGGCGATCAAGGGCGGCTGATGGTCGCCCTGTTCGAGACCGCGCTTGGCGCGGGGTTCAAGCGTTCAACGATTGTCATCTGGGCGCGCCAAACAGCCCAGACCAACCTAGAGGTGTTCCTATGAAGTCACCAATCGCCACATCGACGATCCTGATGGCCGCGGCCCTCGCGGGTCAGGCCCACGCCCAGGTCACGCCTTCCGACGTCCGCGACCTCGTCGGCGCGCGAGCGGCCGGCGCGGAGTCGGAACTGGCGTCTCGGGGCTATGTGAATGCCGGCATGCAATCGGGTGAAGACCGCAAATGGACCTACTGGTGGAACGATCGTCGCGGCGTCTGCCTGTCGGTGTCGACGGTCGGTGGGCGGTACGACTCCATCGTCTCGACGCCGGCCGCCGATTGTCGGCAAGGCGGGAGCGGCAGCTACCGCCCACCGGAGTTCGGCTACGGATCTTCCAACCGCGGCGGCTATCGCGAGCACATCGCCCTGATCTGCTACGGCGAAGGACAGCGCACGACCACCCAGTCACGATCGGGCTATGAGTGGGATGCAGACAAGCGACGCTATGTGCCAAGAAGCGGCTTCGAGTGGACCCAGAAGGACTACGACACCTCGGTCACGATCGAGATCGACGGCGGCCAGGGCCGCATCCGGCCGGCCAAAAACATGCTCCCGCCCATCCATAGCGACAACGATGGCGGCTGGTACAACATCGCCAACCTGTCGGTGACGCGCGACATGATCCAGGGCGAGTTCAAGCTCAATGGTCTCAATCGTCCCAAGATCATGATTGATCGGCGCGCGGGCCGCATCACGCTCGGCGGCCTAGTGAAATTCAGCGGGACCTGCGATCCGCTAGACGGCGACCGGAAGTTCTAGGGATCGAATAAGCCGTCAATGATCGGCGACGGCGCGAGGACCGGCCTCGCGCCGTCAAAACTTTTAGCGGCCTGCCGTCCCATTCACCGATCAGGAACGTCCAGTTTCCGGATGGAATGCAACTTCCGCTCATGGCGCTGCGTCGCCTTCAAGGCGGACCTCCAGAGTGACAGGGCAGGGTGGAAAGCGACAGTGCCTTCCACCCATTGAGAAGCTCACCCAATAACAAACTTGTCGCGGTTCTGTTCGATGAAGGCGTCAAGGGACGTCAGCGGCACACCCCAGCTACGGACACCATCCAGATCGACCTTATAGCCCTCGACGTTGTCCCAGATTTGGCTCCTGATCATGCCTGCGTGATAGCCTCGCGCGACCAAATCCTCCTCTGATGAGGTCACGGCGGAGACCGGTTTGCCTGTTGCTTCCGAGATTTTGGCCGCAAGCTCCGACATGGTGACAGACTCGACGGCCAGGTCGATTTCATGGCCGTGGAACCGCCCTGGGTTGGCAAACGCAGCTGCGGCGAAGGCTCCGATGTCGTCTGGGGCGATCCAGTCGAGGCGGGTGCCAGGTTCAAGCGCAGTGTCGATTTCACCTCGCTGAGCAAGCGTCGGGAACATGAAGTCGGCCACGGGCGGCACGATGTTTCCGAGGATCATGGCCGGCTTCAGCACGACCCAGTGGCGAAATCCCCTGGCTTTGACCATCTCGTTTACCGCCGCTTTGTTGAGCCAGTACGTCGGCTCCCAGCGTCCATCAGCCCACCCCGTAAACTGCTCATGATCACCCGCACGAGCGACGGAGGTGTGAACGATCACATCGACCCCCGCTCGATAAGCGGCCTCAATTAGCGCCTTTCCAGTGCGAACTTCGCTTTCTGGGTCATGGGGGCCAGACGGCAGTTGGACCGAGAAGACGCCCGCGACACCCGCTAGTGCTGCATCAAGGCTTACGGCATCGTCGAAGTCCCCCATCACGACCTCTACCCCCTGAGCTGCAAGATTCTGTGCCGCATCCGAACTCGGATCGCGGGTTATGGCGCGCAGTGGCCGTCCATCTCGCAAGAGCGCCCGGACAACCGCGCCGCCTTGTTGGCCAGTGGCGCCTGTGACGAGGATCGGGCGGCGCTCAGCCTGCACGTCGAACATCGGAAACTCTCTCTGTTGTATGCGGTCTTGCCGCCTTGGAGGCTTCATCTGGCGCCGAGCAATACGAAACGCAAGAGTTCCGATACGATTGAGTTTTGGCGCGCATGGTCCTATCATGCCTGGATGGACAAGACTGCGGATCGACATCAGCGCCGCCTCGCCCCAGCGGCACGCGGGCGAACTCAGGACAAAAGCCGCGACGATCGGCTTATCAGCGCGACTCTCGAACTCCTCGCCGAGCGGGGCTATCACGGGCTGACGATGACAGACGTCGCAACGCGTGCAGGCGCGTCCAAGGCGACTCTCTATCGACGCTGGACAACAAAGGCCGATCTTGTCGCTGACGCCGTGGATACATTGAGCCCAGCCATTGCGCCGCGATACCCAGGCACCTCTCTGCGCGACGATCTTCTCGCGCTTCTGGAGCAGGCTGGAAACTGTGATGGCCGATCAGAGATCGTGACCGCCACCATCGAGATGGCTCGGCTAGACCCAGACCTCTATCGAACTCTGTCGGGGCGCTTCTTGAGCTTCGTCCGCAACGAGTTGGTTGAGCTTGCCCGCCGGGCCGCAAAGCAAGGCCATGCCCCGCTTTCTGACGTCGATCTCGATGTGATGAGCGACGTCGTGGTCGCTTATCTGGCACGTGACGCCGGACCTGCTGGTGTCTCGGTGCCGCGCGAGCGTCTCGCCAAGCTGGTCGATCATGTGCTGATTGTCCTGCTCACAGGCGCGAGCGCTCGCTGATCTGCCGCAAGCTCGATGGGGCGCTGCTTGATCGTCCGCAAAGGGTCGATCGTGGCCATCGACGCCGGCGATCGGACGTCCGGATTCTGGCGCGGTCCCAATGTCTGCAAATGGCGCGCTTGGGGCGCGGCTTGCGAGGCCTTTGTCGCAAAAGGTCCGTAAAATCGTTGCGTTGACGTTGTCTTAGCTGGCCAATAGCCACCTTCCGGACGGCACATCGGCGACGCCCTTGGACAAACAGCAACGACGCGCGATCATCGCCTGGGTGGCTCAGCAGGTGCTGCCGCACGAGGCTGACGTGCGCGCGTGGCTGGCCAGCAGCGGCCTGCCGTTGTTCGATGTCGACGACATCATCCAGCAGGCCTATTGCGTCCTCAGCGGTCTGACCGACGTCAGCCACATCGAGAACGGACGGGCCTATTTCTTCGCCACGGTGCGGTCCCTGCGCCTGCAGCGCTATCGCCGCGAGCGCATTGTCCCGATCCACGTCGTCGCCGATATGGATGCGCCATTCCTGGCGGACGAGGCGCCGTCGCCTGAGGAGGCTGCTGGCAGCCGCCGTCGTCTGGGCCAGGTGCTCAGCGCCCTGGACGACCTGCCTAAGAACTATCGCGAGGTGATCTCGCTTCGCCGGATCGATGGGCTGACCCAAAAGGAAACCGCGGCGCGGCTCGGCGTCAGCGAGAAGTTCGTCGAGAACAATCTGGCGCGCGGCCTCAAAGCGCTGTTGAAAGCCATCGAAGGCGAGGTCGCCGAACCGGACCGCCAAGAAGGAGATGAGGGTGAACCCCGCCGCGCTTCGCGACATTGACGACGCTGCGGTAGGCTGGGCTGTCCGGATCGACGCGGACGACCTGTCCTCGACCGAGCAGAGCGCGCTGGACGCCTGGCTGGCGGCCGACCCTCGCCACCGGGGCGCCTTGCTGCGCGCCGAGGCGGCCCTGACCCTGATGGACCCGGTGACGCCGGCGGTTGCGGCGGCGCCGGTCGCGCCGACCAAACCTGCTCGCTGGGCGTCGCGTTCGGCCTGGCCCAAGGCGGCGGTAGGCGCGGGACTGGCCGCGATCGCCGCCGTCCTGGTCGCCGCGGTGGTTCTAGCGCCCGGCGCGCAGACCTATCGCACTGCGGTCGGCGAGCAACGCAGCGTGCGGCTGCAGGATGGCTCGGTGGCGATCGTCAACACCGACAGCCGCATCCGCGTGCTCTACTCCGACAAGACCCGCCGGATCGAAGTCCAACAGGGCGAAGCCTGGTTCAAGGTCGCCAAGAACGCTCAGCGTCCCTTCATCGTCGACGCCGAGGGGGTTCATGTCCGGGCGACTGGCACGGCGTTCTCCGTCCGTCGCAAGGGCGGGGATGTCCAGGTCGTGGTGACCGAAGGCGCGGTGCAGACCTGGCGGAACGGCGCGGCTGGACCGCGCACATCGATCTCGGCCGGGCAGGGGACCAACATCCCCATGGCCGCCTCGGTCATTCGCGTCGCGCCGGTCAACGAGAACGCGGCCCTGGCCTGGCGCAGCGGCAAGCTGGTGCTGGACGGGATGACGGTGGGCGAGGCCGCCGATGAACTCAATCGTTACAGCCTCGGCAAAATCCGTGTGGTCGATCCGGCGGTCCGGTCCCAGCGGATGATCGGACTGTTCCTGATCAGCAAGCCCGACGAGTTTGTTCAGGCGGTCGAGCAGGTCACCGGCGCCTCGGTCTCGCACGAGGGGAGCGACACCGTGATCGGACGCAAGAACCCCGCGTCATGAAAATATAATATTCGCCGCGCGAGTGATTTCGAGAGCCCCGACATCGTTCAGCCATAACCTCCGGGGGCTTTATCGATGTCTTTCAAGACGGGTTTCTTCATCTGCGCCGCGCCGGCGGCGCTTGTCGCCACGCTTCTGACCGCTTCGCCGGCTCTGGCCCAGACGGCGCGCTTCGACGTTCCGGCCCAGCCGGCGGCGACCGCGGTGCCGGCCTTCGCCGCCCAGGCCAACCTGCGCATCCTGGTCTCGGCCAGCCTGGCCGAAGGGGTCCAGACCAACGCCGTCGCCGGCCAGATGGACCCGCGAGCGGCCCTGGAGCAGATGCTGAAGGGCACGGGCCTGCGCATCGCCAGCTGGACCGGCTCGGTCGTCACCCTGGCGCGCGATCCCTCGCCCGCGCCCCGTCCGGTCGCGGCGGCCGAAACCTCTGAAGTCGACAGCCTGGTGGTGACGGGGCTGCGGGCCAGTCTCGAGACCGCCCGTGAGGCCAAGCGCCGGTCGACGGCGATCATGGACGTGGTCGCGGCCGAGGACGTCAACCAGCTGCCGGACAACAGCGCCACCGAGGCCCTGGCCCGGCTGCCCGGGGTGCAGATCTTTCGCAACCGCGGCGAGGGCCAGTCGATCACCATCCGCGGGATCGCCCAGATCCTGACGACGCTGAATAACCAGGAAGCCTATACCGGCTCCTCGCGCCAGACCCTGCTCAACAGCTATCCGGCCAACCTGATCCGCTCGATGGAGGTCTACAAGGCGCTGACCCCCGACCTGATCGAGGGCGGCGTCGGCGGGGCGGTGAACGTCCAGCTGCGCCAGCCTTTCGACACCCCGCGGGGCAAGGGCGTCATCGCCGGCACGCTGCGCAGCAGCTACGACGACCAGTCGCGCAAGTTCTTCTACAACGGCGACGTGCTGCTTTCGAAGCGCTGGGACACCAGGATCGGCGAGGTCGGCGCCCTGGTGAACGTCTCGTACCTGCGCCGCGACTACCTGGAGTCCTATCGCGAGAGCCTGCAGCTGCAGGCGACGACCGCGGCCCAATCGGTGACGCCGACGGGTCTGGGAACGGGGCTGCTCTATCCCGGCAGCATCCTGGTCAAGCATCCCGAGGGGCGGTTCGAGCGTCCGGTCCTGACCGGCGCCCTGCAGTGGCGGGCGACCAACAACCTCGGCTTCAAGCTGCGGGCCACCAACATCAAGGACGACAACACCTACTTCGACAACGACTTCACCACCGCGATCGCGGCCGGTACGGCGCTGCGCGACGTCACCCTGATCCCGGGCGCGAATGTCGTCCAGAGCGCCACCTTCACCGCGCCGATCACCTCCGGGCCGCGCTCGTCGCACACCCACAAGGTGCTCGACACGACGCAGATCGAGCTGGCGGCCGACTACACCCGCGGCCGCGCGTCTCTGAGCAGCAGCGCGGTCTATACGATCTCGAAGATCGATACCGACACCCAGCTCTTCCTGCTGGCGTTCAACCAGGCCCCGACGATCCAGGCGACATTCCAGAGCGACAGCCAGTATGGCGGCCTGGCCTATCGCTATCTGGGCGGCGTCGACGTCACCAACCCCAGCACCTTCCACGTCCGGGCCTATTCGGACACTGCCAGCCGCGCGCGGGGCGAGGGGCTGCAGTGGCGCGGCGACCTCGACTACGATCTTGGCTCGCACTTCTTTCGCGCGTTCAAGGCGGGCCTGCGCTACGCCGACCGCGACACGCGCTACCAGGAAGGCACGCGCCTGGCCGACCTGAACGCGCTGAACCTGCCGCTCTCGGCCTTTCCCGGCGGCGCGCAGCCGCGGGTGATCAATCCGGGCTTTCACGGCGATGACGCCGAGGTTCCGCAAAGCTGGGTCGGCTATGACGGGACGCTGCTGAGCAGCAAGGCCAATCTGGCGGCGCTCAATGCCTATGTCGCCACGCTGCCGGGCCAATCGATCTTCCTGCCCGAGCGTCCGGCCTACAATCCGCTGCTGGACTTCTCGGGCGACGAGACGACCTACGCCGCCTACGGCATGGGCAAGTACGGCTTCAGCCTGGGCGGGGTCGATATCGATGGCGTCGCCGGGGTGCGGGTGGTGAAGACCAAGCTGGCCATCCGCGGCACGCAGATGAGCACGACCCGCACGCCGACCGCCGGCACCGTGGTCACCTACACGCCGATCGAGGGCCATCACGAATACACCGACACCCTGCCCAGCTTCAGCGCGGTCGCCCACCTTACGCCCGCCGTGCAATTGCGCCTGGCCTGGACGAAAACCTTCAACCGGCCCGACTTCAGCCAGCTCAATCCGAGCATGAACCTCGTGCAGGTGACGGCCGCCTCGGGCGCCTATGCGGGCACGGCCTCGGCGGGTAATCCGGATCTCCAGCCCATCCGTTCGGAGAACTGGGACGCCTCGCTGGAATGGTATTTCGGCCGCGCCGGCTCGGCGAGCCTGGCGCTCTTCCGGCGCGACGTGGACGGCTTCATCGTCAACACCGTCCAGCAGGAAAACCCGGGCGGCGCTACGGGCGTGGTCAATGTCACTCGGCCGATCAACGCCGGGACCGGCAAGATCCAGGGCGTCGAGCTCAGCGGCAGCACCTTCTTCGACTTCGCGCCGGGGATCTGGCGCAACTTCGGGGGCTTTGCCAACTTCACCTATATCGACTCCCAGCAGGACCTGCCGGCCACCGCCGCCAACACGGCCTTCAAGGGGCCGGTGACCGGGATCTCGAAGAAGAGCTTCAACGGCGGGGCGTTCTACGACGACGGCCGGCTGCGGGCGCGGGTGGCCTATTCGATCCGTAGCGGCTTCACGCTGCTCTACACCCTGTCCAACCGGATCAATGACCTGAAGTGGTATCCGATCGAGCGCCTGGACGCGTCGGTGACCTACCGGATCAAGCCCAACGTCGCCCTCAGCGTCGAAGGCAGCAACCTGCTGGGTGAGCCGCAGCGCGCCTACTGGGCCACCAAGACCGTGACCGACCGGGTCTATTTCGAAGGCCGCGTCTATTCGGCCGCGCTGCGCTTCAAGTTCTAGGGGGCGTCATGCGCAAGATCAGCACCCATCAGGCTTGGGCCGCCGCCGCGGGTCTGCTCGTCCTGGCCGCCTTCGGCCCGACGACGGCGCAGGAGCGCTGGGGCGGGGCGTGGGGTTACGCCACCTCGCCGGCGACCCGCGCGGTCAAGGACGAGCTTCCTGCCGGCGTCTACCGGTTCCGGATTCGTCTCAGCCAATCCGGCGACGCCCTGGCCCTGACCTTCACCAACCCTGAGGGCGCCGCGCCCCTGCGGATCGCCTCGGCGGTGGTCGCGCCGGCCGCCGGCGAGACCGGGTTCGCGCTGGACGCCGCCAAGCTGACGCCGATCCGCTTTGCCGGCGGCGATGCGACCACCATCACCGGCGGGGTCAGCCTGGTCAGCGACGCTGCGCCCCTGGTCGCGCTGAGTGGCCAGGACGTCATCGTCAGCGTGGCGGTGTCGCAGGCCAGCACCACGGTCGCCGGCAACGCCGGCTTCCCGCTGGCCTTCGCAGAGGGGGCGAGCGATCCGGGCCTGCCGGGCGAGGACGGTCTGAAAGCTCTCAAGCTGCGCCCCTTCGTGACCCTGGTCGCGGTGCGCAATCCCTCGGCCGACTGCACGATCGTGGCCTTCGGGGACTCGATCACCGAAGGCGCGCGCGGCCTTCGCCCCGACTGGCGCGGCTGGCCGGGGACCCTGGCCCAGCGCCTGGTCAAGGCCTCGCCCAAGCATCACTGCGGCGTGGTCAACATGGGCGTCAGCGGCAACCGCCTGCTGCGCGAAGGTCGCGGCACGGCCGGGATCGCTCGCTTCGACCGGGACGTGGCCTCGGTTCCGAGCGTCACGCACCTGATCCTGCTCGAGGGCATCAACGACATCTGGCGTAGCGGCGAGGCCGGCGAACCGACGGTGACGCTCGACGACCTGACCGCCGGCTACCAGGCCCTGATCGCCGCCGGCCACGCGCGCGGGATCAAGGTGATCGGCGCGACCTTGACCCCGGGCTTCGGCTCCAAGTACATCACGCCCGAGCGTGAGGCCTTGCGTCAGGCGGTCAATCGCTGGATCCGAACCAGCAAGGCGTTCGATGCGGTGATCGACTTCGAGGCCGCGATCCGGGACACCAGTTCGCCGCCGGCGATCAGGCCCCTGTATGACTCGGGCGACAAGCTCCATCCCGGCGACGGCGGCTACGAGGCCATGGGACAGGCCGTGCCCCTGGCCCTGGTGCGTCCGCGATGAGCGCCGCGCGCGCTTGGCGCGTGATCGCCGTGTCGCTGGGGCTGATAACGGCGACCGTCGCGCAAGCCGCAGCATCGCCGGATCCCGTGGACCTGGTCGACCCGTTCGTCGGCACGTCCGGCGACCATGGCCAGCTGACGCCGGCGGCGACCGGGCCCTACGGCATGGTGCAGCTGTCGCCGGACACCCGGCCGGCCGAGCACGCGGGCTATGACTTCGCCGCGACCCAGTTGACCGGGTTTTCCCATACCCGCGCCGTGGGCGTCGGCTGCGGCGGCGCCGGAGGCGACCTGCACATCGCCGTCGGCTATGCCGGGGAGGGACCGGTCTGGGTCATGGACAAGGCCTCCGAGCGCGCCGCGCCGGGCTGGTACAGCGTCCGCTACGGCCAGGGCGTCGAGGCCCAGTTGGCGGCGATCGGCGCGGCCGGGATCTCCGAGTTCAAGATGCCGCACGCGGGAGCGGTCCGCATCGTCTTCGATCCGTGGCACGGCTACACCAAGCATCGCACCGCCGAGTGGACGGCGCGGGAAGCCGGCGACCTGCGCGGACGGACGTCGGCCGGCACGGTCTGCAACCAGGGCCGCTATCACCTGGCCTTCGCCGCGACCCTGACCCTCAACGATAAGCCCCTGACCGTCGCGGCCACGCCGCTCGACGGCGATCGCCTGGCGTTTGACTTGCTTGTGGCCGCCGGCGACCGGATCACCGTGCGAACGGGCCTGTCGGTCGTCGACCCGGCCTCGGCCCGTCGCATGCTGGACGTCACGGTGGGCGGGCGTAGCCTGCAGCAGGTGCGGGTGGCGGCCCACACCGCCTGGACCCATGAACTAGAGCGCGTGCGCGCGCCTGGCGACGGCGAACGGGCGCGCCTTCTCTACACGCACCTCTTTCGCACCATGCAGACCCCCGCGCGGATCGATGACGCTGACGGATGGTACCGCCGCTCGGATGGATCGCTGCATCAAGCGCCCAAGGGCCGCCATCGCTATGCCGGCTGGGCGGTCTGGGACAATTACCGCACTCAGTTACCCCTGCTCGGCCTGGTCGATCCGGACCGTTCGTCCGACATCGCCGCCTCGCTCGCCGAACTTTATCTGGCGGGCAAGGCCCAGTGGGCCACGCAAAACGAGCCCTTCATCACCGTGCGCACCGAGCATGCCGGCGTGGCCCTGCTCGATTTCCGCCGCAAGGGGATAGGCGGCTTCGACGCGGCGGCAGTCTTGCCGCTGATGGTCGCCGAGCTGAGGGACCTGCCGAACGAGGCGCCTGACCAGCAGATCGAGACCGCGTACGACACCTGGGCGGCGTCCGAGCTGGCGCGGGACCTGGGGCAGGCCGTACTGGCCGATACGCTGCGGGCCCAGGCGCTATCCTATCGGACGATGTGGCGGCGGGTGTTCGGCAAGGTCTTCGACGACTTCGACGTGGTCAAGGCCCGGGGGCTCTACCAGGGCACGCTCTGGCAGTATCGCTGGGCGCCGGTCTTCGACCTGGACTGGCTGGTCGACGAGGGCCTGGGCCGGGAACGCTTCAAGTCCGAGTTGACGCGGTTCTTCGACCAGAACCTCTTCAACATGACCAACCAGCCCGACATCCAGGCGCCGTTCCTGTTCGCCCAGATCGGCGAGGCCGAACCGACACGGGCCCTGGTCGACCAGGTCCTGCATCGGCCGATGGATCACTGGTACACCAACGCCGGCAAGCGCGACGCACCCTGGCGCGGCCGCGCCTTCGCCCTGGACCCGGTCGGCTACGCTGACGGCATGGACGACGACGCCGGCGGCATGGCGGCCTGGTACGTCTGGGCCTCCCTAGGCCTTTATCCGCTGACGCCGGGCGAGCCACGCTACGCCATGACCATTCCGTCCTTCGACCACGCCGAGATCGCCTTGCCGGCCGGACGACGGTTGATGATCGACAAGCATGGCCCGGAAGATGGCCGGCTCGTCCAGGTCCTCTGGAACGGACGTCCGGTGAAGAGCCTGTTGATCGATCACGCCCTCCTAGCGGCGGGCGGACGCCTGGAATTCCAGCTCGCATCTTGAAGTTTGAGGCGGTGAGCCGAGCGTCGCCTTTCCGGAGTTGTCTCAACGGCTGCTATTGGCGCAGGTCGGACGCTAGGAGTCTAGGCAGCGTCGCGTGGGCTCACAATGTCGAGCCAGGGCAGAA
>JAEXJH010000321.1 GCA_023445955.1 Pseudomonadota bacterium | reverse complement strand
GTGCCGACGCCGGCGGCGACCGGCGCCACTAGGCGGTCCGCGGCAGGAGATCGTCGAGGCCCCAGAGCTCGGCATAGGCCGGCGCCAGGGTCAGGCCCACGGGCGCCGGGCCGGGCACATGCCCCTCGGTCATGCAGTAGGCGAGATAGGACAGGGCCGTCTTCACGCCGTGCTCGGAATAGGGTTTGCCGATCACGCCGCAGGCGCCGGCGAAGTCGTCGGGCAGGCGCTTGACGTTGGCGGTCATGAACAGGGCCACGCCGCCGCAGTCGCGCGAGATCTTGCGGGCCACCTCGACGCCGGTCGGACCGTCGCTGAGGTGAACGTCGACGAGGGCCAGGTCGGGATGCAGCTTCTCGGCGAGATCGACGGCTTCGTCAGAGCTCATGGCGCAGCCGAGCGAGTGGCAACCCACCTCCTCGACCAGATGTTCGAGTTCGATCGCCAGGAGCATCTCGTCCTCAACGATCAACACATCGAGCGCACGCCCGGTCATACTGAAACCTGTCCTTTTAGTGCGCCCCGTTCACGGGCAGCAGAACGACTATGCGAACCCCAGGTTCCGCGTCGGTGGTCTCACTCTTGGCCTTAAGCTGCTGACAAAGCAGCTGAACTATGGTGAGGCCGAAGCCGGAGGGCTTGGTGTCCTTATCGAGTCCAACGCCGTCGTCGGCGATTTCGATCCGGAATTGGCCGTCCTCGCGACGAACCCCGACGAAGATCCGGCCGCCGCGTCCCTCAGGGAAGCCGTGCCGCAGGGCGTTGGTCAGCAGCTCATTGACGACCAGGGCGAAGGGCGCGGCCTTGGCGGCGGGGATCTCGACCCGCTCCAGGTCCAGCTCGATGCGGACGTCGTCGCGCTGGGCCGAGCCCATCAGGTCGGCGACCATGTCGCGGATGAAGGCCGAGACGTCGAAGCGCTCGACATCCTCGCTCTGGAACAGGCGGCGGTGGACGGTGGCGATGGCGTTGACCCGACCCAGCATGCCGCGCAGCGATGCCTTCAGCGCCGGATCGGTCACCCGGCGGTTCTGCAGCAGCAGCAGGCTGGAGATGAGCTGGAGGTTGTTCTTGACCCGGTGGTCCACCTCGTGGAGCAGGGCGGTCTTCTGCTCCAAAGCTTCGGTCAGCTCGCGGGTGCGCGCCTCGATGATCGCTTCGAGCTCCTTGGGATCGCGGCCCGTGGCCGCGCCGACGTCGCGCACCGATTCCGAAATATCATCCATGCCTATGGCTAAGCTCCCACCACCCCGTGGACGCTCAACGTACCCGATCGTGTCGAGTTCCCAACATAAGCTGTGCTAGACACCCAAAACGGCGGAGGTCCGATGGCTGGACCTCCGCCGTGGAGCGCGGCGAACAAGGGGAGGAATAGTCGCCGCGCAGTCCGAAGACCGACCCGCGCTTCCCGGAGCGGGCCGACCGTCGAAGGGCGCTACTTGGGCTGGTAGATGCGGTCGAAGACGCCGCCGTCGGCGAAGTGGGTGGCCTGGGCCTTCTTCCAGCCGCCGAAGGTGTCGTCGATCGTCACCAGCGGGATCTTCTTGAAGCGGGCCGCGTACTTGGCCGCCACCTCGGCGTTGCGCGGGCGGTAGTAGTTCTTGGCGACCAGCTCCTGGGCCAGCGGGCTGTACAGGAAGTTGAGATAGCCCTCGGCGATGATGCGGGTCTTGTGGCGGTCGACGTTCTTGTCGACCAGGGCCACCGGCGGCTCGGCCAGGATCGACAGCGACGGGTAGACGATGTCGAACTTGCCGGGCAGCTCGTCCTGGGCGAGGTAGGCCTCGTTCTCCCTGGCCAGCAGCACGTCGCCCAGGCCCCGTTGGGTGAAGCTGGTGGTGGCCCCGCGGGCGCCGGTGTCCAGCACGGGCACGTGCTCGAACAGGCTCTTTACGAAGGCCTCGGCCTTGGCGGGGTTGCCGCCCGGCTGCTTCAGGGCCCAGGCCCAGGCGGCCAGGTAGTTCCAGCGCGCGCCGCCCGAGGTCTTGGGGTTGGGCGTGATCACGTCGATGCCCGGCTTCACCAGGTCGCCCCAGTCCTTGATCTTCCAGGGGTTACCCTTGCGGACCAGGAACACGATGGTCGAGGTGTAGGGGGTCGAGTTCTGCGGCAGGCGCGACTGCCAGTTGGCCGGCAAGAGCTTGGCCTTGGCCGCGATCTCGTCGATGTCGTAGGCGAGCGCCAGGGTGACCACGTCGGCCTGCAGGCCGTCGATCACCGAGCGGGCCTGCTTGCCCGAACCGCCGTGGCTCTGGTTGATGACCAGGTCCTGGCCGACCTTGCCCTTCCAGTACTTGGCGTAGGCGGCGTTGATGTCCTTGTAGAGCTCGCGCGTCGGGTCGTAGCTGACGTTCAGCAGGGCGACCGGCTTGCCTTGAGCCAGGGCCGAGCCGCCCGCCATCAGGGCCGTGGCCCCCGCGCCGGCGCCGGCCAGCAGGCCTCGGCGGGTCGGAGCCTGGGAGAAGTCGGTCATGGGACGGTCCTTTCTGGAGGTCTGGCCGAGGCGGCGCTGACGGGCGGTCTGAAGCTAGAACGCGAACTGGCTTCGGAGGTTGACGGTCTGGTAGCCCTGGCTCAGCGGCGTGAGGCCGCCGGCCGGGTCCTTGCGGTCGATGTCGG
>JAEXJH010000320.1 GCA_023445955.1 Pseudomonadota bacterium | reverse complement strand
CGTGCTGGTGCAGCACGTCCGAGGCGGCGTAGGCCACCTGGTGGGCGCTCAAGCTGGGCGCGCCCCAGTCCGACGACTGCTGGACCTTGGATAGCTCCACGCCCAGTAGCTCGCGCGTCACGTCCTTCTGGCCGTGGCGGTCTGTATAGGTGCGGGCCAGCTTCGAGGCGATCTTGGTGCAGTAGACGGGCGCGGTCACGACTCCCAGATGGAGTTCGAACATGGCGATATCAAAGCGGCCGAAGTGAAAAAGCTTCAGCACGGCCGGATCGGTCAGCAGGGCCTTGAGGTTCGGGCAGTCGTAGGTCGAGCGATCCAGGCGCACCACATGCGCGTCGCCGTCGCCGGCGCCCAGCTGGACCACGCACAGCGGGTCACGGCCCAGGCGCAGACCCATGGTCTCCGAATCGATGGCGATGACACTGACGCCGGCGAAGACGCCATCGGGCAGATCGCCCTCGTGAACGAAATTGGCCAAGTCTCTTAAATCTCCGGCGTAGATCGCGTCGCGCCCGCGCGAACGCGTTTATCCACGCGCTCCTTACAGGAACGCGCGACACTTATACTCACGATGAACGAATTAGCATCCGCGGGATTTTTGGCGCCACCCCCGCTTCTCGAAAGAAGCTCAGTTAAGGGGTGGTGCCCAGGAGAGGACTCGAACCTCCACGACCTTTCGGTCACTGGCACCTGAAGCCAGCGCGTCTACCAATTCCGCCACCTGGGCCCGCTGCGCAACCGGGTAGGTCGCTGCGAGGCCGGGACGTTTAGGGAAAGCTTCTGACGCCGTCAACAGACAAAAATCGATAAAGCGCGATTTCATTGCGAAGCCGCTCTCAGTCGTCTAATTCCCCAATAATCGCGGTGGAGTCATCGCAGGCGACGAGGGTTGAAGATGCAGGGTCTGGTCACGGTGTTCGGCGGCTCGGGTTTCGTGGGCGGCCAGGTCGTGCGGGCGCTCGCCAAGGCGGGCCATCGCGTACGGGTGGCCGTGCGCCAGCCCAACCTCGCCTACCGCATGCGCATGCTGGGCGATGTCGGTCAGATCGAAGTCGTTCAGGCCAATGTCCGCAACCCGGCCTCGATCGCCCGCGCGCTCGACGGCGCCGAGGCCTGCGTGAACCTGGTGGGCGTGCTCTGGGAGACCGGCCGCCAGAAGTTCCAGTCGATCCACGTGATGGCCGCCCAGAACGTGGCCCAGGCCGCCGCCAAGGCCGGCGTGAAGTCTCTGGTCCACATGAGCGCCCTGGGCGCCAAGGCTGATTCGGAGTCGAAGTACTTCCGCACCAAGGCCGAGGGCGAGGCCGCCGTCCGCGCCGCCTTCCCGGGCGCGACCGTCATCCGTCCGTCGCTGGTGTTCGGCGTCGACGACAAGTTCTTCAACAAGTTCGCCCAGATCGCCGCCCTGGCGCCGGTCGTGCCGCTGGTCGGCGGCGACACCCGCGTGCAGCCGGTGTTCGTCACCGACGTCGCCGCCGTGATCGCCAAGGCCGTGGCCAGCCCGGCCGCCGTCGGCGTGACCTACGAGCTGGGCGGCCCGGCCGTCTTCACGATGCGTGAGATCCAGCAGCTGATCCTGACCGAGACCGGCCGCGCCAAGCCGCTGGCCCCGCTGCCCTGGCCGATCGCCTCGCTGCTGGGCGCGCTGGGCGACATCCAGGCCGGGCTCATCCCGTGGGCGCCGCCGCTGACCAGCGACCAGGTCGAGATGCTGAAGACCGACAACGTCGCCGAGAACGGCCTGCCGGGCCTGGCCGAGGCCGGCGTTATCGGCACGGCCGTCGAGGCCGTGGTCCCGACCTACCTCTATCGCTACCGCAAGGGCGGCCAGTACGCCGAGACCCCGGCGGGGGCGTTCTAGGCCTTCACGCCTGACGAAAACGAACAAGGGCGGACGCCGCGAGGCGCCCGCCCCTTTTGTTTTTGGCTTTCTCGCCGCTGGCTCGACTAGTGGTGCAGGTACAGCACCGCGAGACCACCGATCCCCACCGCGATCCGCCACCAGGCGAACGGGGCGAAGCCGCGCTTGCCGATGAAGTCGAGCATGTACCGCACGACCACCAGGCCCGACAGGAACGAAACCACGAAACCGATCGCCACGATGCTCATGTGGCCGGCGTCCAGGGCGTCGCGGTTCTTGTAGACGTCCAGGGCGAAGGCCCCGACCATGATCGGGATGGCCATGAAGAAGCTGAACTCGGCCGCAGCCCGGCGCTCGATGCCGAACAGCATGGAGCCGACGATGGTCGAGCCCGAGCGCGAGACGCCCGGGATCAGCGACAGGCACTGGAACAGGCCGACAATCAGCACCTTGTGCAGCGGCAGGTCCATGGCGTCGTGATCGACGGCTGGCGGGGCCTTCCGGTCGATGACCAGCAGGATCACCCCGCCGATCAGCAGCGACCAGCAGATGATCAGCGGGCTCTCGAACAGGAACTTCTTGATCACGTCGTGCAGCAAGAGGCCGGCCGCGAAGGCCGGGATCACCGCCACGATGACGCTGAGCGCGAACCGCCGCGCTTCGGGCTTGGTC
Organism: Pseudomonadota bacterium; assembly: GCA_023445955.1. Taxonomy (GTDB): domain Bacteria; phylum Pseudomonadota; class Alphaproteobacteria; order Caulobacterales; family Caulobacteraceae; genus Caulobacter. The sequence goes on along the minus strand of JAEXJH010000320.1, from coordinate 458 downwards.
GGCAGGCCGATCAGCACACCCCACAGCTTCTGGAAGTAGAGGGCGACCACCGCCAGGATCGCGCCCAGCTGGATCAGCACGATGAAGGTGTCCCAGGACGGATCCTTCAGACCCATCAGCTCCTTGGTCAGCAGGAGATGGCCTGTCGAGGAAACGGGAATGAACTCCGTCAGCCCCTCGACCAGACCCAAGATAATGGCGCTCAACCAGTCAGGCATTGTTCCGCTCCCAAACCCGCTCTGGCGTGCGCCCGACACGGTAAACAGGTCGTAAATCCACAAAGTGGACTATTTATAGGCCATGTTGCGAGTCGATCTCAAAGACCCCGCCCACAACACGGATATATAAGTCTACTTATTTGACCATGACATTCTTCTTGCCCGAAAGAGTCCGTATGAGGCCCGTCTGAGCAATTTTTCTCCCGTGACGGGGACAAGGGAAGTCGCATGGCCGAGCGC
>JAEXJH010000319.1 GCA_023445955.1 Pseudomonadota bacterium | reverse complement strand
TGGGGGAGGGGGACCGCCGAACGGCGGTGGAGGGGGACAGCGCCGCATCCAAAAAAGGGGCGTCGCGAACGACGCCCCGAGAAGGGAAGAGACTGACGGATGCGGGGCAAGGGGTAGGCTAGGTGCGCCCCGCACCCCTCACTTGCCTGCCGGCGAAACCGGCAGGCTCCGGGCCGCCAGGGTGACCTGGGCGGTGGAGGAGAGAGCCCGGGACGAAGCGCCCAGGGCGATGTCGTACTGGCCGGCCGCGATCTGCCAGCCGTGGGCCTTGCCGTCCCACGTCGCCAGCAGGCGCGGGTCGACCGTCAGGGTCACGCGCTGCGTCGCGCCGGGGGCCAGGGAGACCTTTTTGAAGCCGGCCAGGCGCTTGGGCGCTTCCCAGCCGCCGGCCTTGGGCGCGACGTAGACCTGGGGAACGTCCTTGCCGGCGCGCATCCCCACGTTCTTGACGTCGAAGCTGACCGTGACCTTGTCGCCGGCCGCCGTGGCGGTCAGGTTCGAGTAGGCGAACTTGGTGTAGGACAGGCCGTAGCCGAACGGGAACAGCGGCTCGATCTTCTTCAGGTCGTACCACTTGTAGCCGACGGCGGCGCCTTCGATGTCGTAGTCGACGTCGAACATCTCGCCCTCGGCCTTGCCGACGCCGTCCAGCTTGGGACGCGGCAGGTCGGCCACGCTTTTGGGGAAGCTGACGGGCAGGCGGCCGGTCGCGTCGACCTCGCCCGACAGCACGCGGGCGATGGCCTCGCCGCCGGCCGTGCCCGGGAACCAGGCCTCGACCACGGCGCCGACCTTGTCGAGCCAGGGCATGACCACCGGACCGCCGGTGATCAGCACGACCACCGTCTTCTTGTTGGCCGAGGCCACGGCGTCGATCGTGGCGTCCTGGTTGCGCGGCAGATTGAGGTCCTTCACGTCCCACGACTCGGTGGTCCACTGGTCGCCGAACACCACGGCCAGATCGCTGGCGGCGGCCAGCTTGGCGGCGCGCGCCGGATCCGTGCCGTCGTCATAGACGACCTTGGCGTTCGGATAGCGGGCCTGCAGCGCCTTCAGCGGCGAGGACGGGTAGTAGATCACCGGGCCCGGCCAGGTGGCGGGCTCCAGGCCCTTCACCGCGCGGCCGCCGGCCGGATAGACCTGCGAGGAGCCGCCGCCCGACAGGACGCCGACATCCGAATGGGCGCCGATCACGGCGATGGTCTTGGCGGTCTTGGCGATGGGCAGCAGGTCGCCGTCGTTCTTCAGCAGGACGATGCCTTCCTCGGCGTCGGCCTGAGTGATCTTGGCGTGGGCGGCCAGGGTGGCGGCCGGCAGGTTGACCGGAGCCGGATTGACGACCGGATGCTCAACGAGGCCGCTGGCGAACATGGCGCGCAGCACGCGGCGGGCCATGTCGTCGATGCGGGCCTGGCTGACCTTACCCGAAGCCAGGTCGGCCTTCAGCGGCGCGCCGAAGAAGGCTTCCTTGTCGAAGGCTTCGCCGGCCGATTCCTGGTCGAGACCCGCATTGGCGGCCTTGGCGGCGGAGTGGTCCGCGCCCCAGTCCGACATGACGTAGCCCTTGTAGCCCCAATCCTTCTTCAGGACGGTGTTGAGCAGCCAGTCGCTCTCGCAGGCATAGACCGAGTTCACGCGATTATAGGCGCACATCACCGAGTGCGGGTCCGACTGCTCGATGGCGAATTGGAAGGCCAGGAGGTCGGAGGTGCGGGCCGCGGCGTCGCCGATGTTGCTGCTGACCACGAAGCGGCCGGTCTCCTGGCCGTTCAGGGCGTAGTGCTTGATCGTCGAGATAATGTGGTTGGACTGGATGCCCTTGATCTGGGCCGCGACCATGGTCCCGGCCAGCAGCGGGTCTTCGCCGCCATATTCGAAGTTCCGGCCGTTGCGCGGCTCGCGCATCAGGTTCACGCCGCCGGCCAGCTGGACGTTGAAGCCGGAGTCGCGGGCCTCCTTGCCGATCATCGCGCCGCCCTTGAAGGCCAGCTCGGGGTTCCAGGTGGCGGTGGTGGCCATGCCCGAGGGAAGAGCGGTGCGGCCGCGCAGGTCCTGGTGGCTGCCTTGCGTGGCGACGCCGACGCCGGCGTCGGTCTGCCATTGGCCGGGAATCCCTAAGCGCGGCACGCCGGCGACATAGCCGGCCGAGGCCTCGTGCGAGTCCTTGTGGCGCGTGTACTTCGGCTTCAGGTCCGAGCCGAAGTAGCCGAAGATGACGGTGAACTTCTCGTCGTTGGTCATCGCCTTCAGCGCGGCGTCGGCGCGCGCATCGGCGGAAAGCTTGGGGTTCAGCCAGGGATGAGCCGGTTTGGAAACGGCGGGCTTTTTGGCGGCTTGCGCCAAGGCCGGCGCCGCGGTCAGGGCCGAGGCCGAAGCGCCGATCAGCAGGGCGAGCTGCAGGCCCCGCCAAGTCGTCCGAGTCATGTTTCCTCCGTCGTCTTCTTCTTGCGCCCCGCGCGGCTCTCGGGCCGGGTCGGGGGCGGGGTTCAAGTCTTGCGTCGAGGCGGCGAGCCGCTCCGCGCGGGACCGGTGGACTCGCGCACCATCAGGCTGTGTTGCGCGAGGAAAGGGGTGTTGGTCTTGCCGGCGCCTTCGTTGGCGTTCCAGGCGGCGAAGGTCTGCATCGCGCGCAGGGCCATCTGCTCGAAGGGCTGGCGGATGGTGGTCAGGGTCGGCCAGATGACGCCGGCGATCGGCGCATCGTCGAAGCCGACCACCGAGACGTCGTCGGGGATCCGCAGGCCCCGGCGCTGCACCTCCATGCAGGTGGCGGCGGCCATGTCGTCATTGGCGGCGAAGATGGCGGTCGGCGGGTCGGCGATGTCCAGCAGCTGCTTGGCGGCGTCGAGGCCGGTCTTGAAGGTGAATTCGCCGCCGACGATCAACTCGGGCGGCGGGCGCGGCAGGCCACGGGCGGCGTAGGCCTCGAAGAAGCCGTTGCGGCGGTGGGTGCTGGCGGCGTGGTCGGGGTGGCCGGCGATGTGGCCGATGCGGGTGTGCCCCAGCGAGAACAGGTGCTCGACGACCTCGCGGGCGGCGGCGCGGTCGTCCATGCCGATGGCCGGGAACTGCGGGTCGGGCGTGGTCGGCGTGATCAGCACGCAGCGCACGTCCAGCTCGCGCATCAGCTCCTTCATGGGACCGAAGTCGCATTCCGGCGGTAGCAGGATCATCTCGCGGATGCCGCTGTCCCGGACAAAGGCGCGGACACGGTCGGCCCAGCCGGGGATCGGGCCTTCGCTGAGGTCGACCGACAGGTGGCGGCCAGTCTCGACGCAGGCCAGCAGCAAAGCGTGGTGGACGCGGGTGTGATAGCCGCCGGACGGGTCGCCCATCAGCACGCCGACCGAGCCGGACCCTTGAGAGCGCAGGCTGCGAGCCACGGCGCTAGGCTGGTAGTCCAGGTCGGTCATGGCCGCACGGACACGGTCGCGCGTCTTGGCGCTGACGCTGTCGTGATCGTTGAGAACGCGGGAGACGGTCTTGGGCGAAACGCCCGCCCGTTCGGCCACGTCAGTGATCGTCGTCATGGATCCCCGTATCCCAACCGCCAAGCTTGTTGACCGCACCCCAGCAGCGAAAGGCGGCGTCCACAAGGCGTTGAACGTCCAAAGCCATAGTCCATGCTGTCCCGGATGTCATGTCATCAGGACAAAAATGGGTCAAAAAATCGCGACTATCAGGACATTATCAGGACAATTCAGCGGGCTGACGCAGCGTCATCGGGGTCTTTTCCAATGTCCTTGAGGGTGGCGCGCAGCTTTGTGACGACGCTGCAACCTCATCAGGTGAACCGGTGTCATAACAAGGAAAAGCTCAACCAAAACAGCAAATAGCCCTTGTCGCGCCTGGGTTTGAACCGGGAGAGCGGCTTGAAGGGTTAGGCCTCAGGTTGTGCCTATGGCCGTCGGAAACCCTTGTCCTGCTGGAATGACAACGTTGACATTCTTGTTGACTTGCTCGGGACATTTGGAGAATGTGACGGCGTTCGATGAAGGCTCGGAGCCGGATTCGAGTGTCTGGGCGCCGGGGCCGCCAAGGATTTGTCTGTTCGCAGGACACGCGGCGGACAGGTCCGCAAAGCCTCAAACGCTTTTCGAAAGTCGTCGACACGAGCGACGGCGCGGGGAGCGGGCGGGCGGCCAATAAGAACGACTTATTTTTGGGGAGCGAGGAATTGTCACAGGAAGCAAGGAAAGCCGTGCTCAAGCGCGGCCTGACGCTGGCGCTGGTCGCCGGCGCGTCGCAATTGGCTTTGGCCACCGGGGCCTTCGCCCAGGACGCCCAGACCCAGGTCGACGAGATCGTCGTCACCGGTATTCGCGGGTCGCAACTGAAGTCGGTCGACATCAAGCGCAAGCAGACCGCCCTGGTCGACGCCATTTCGGCGGAAGACATCGGCAAGCTGCCGGACATCACCATCGCCGACTCGCTGCAGCGCATCTCGGGCGTGCAGATCCAGCGTGACGCCGGCGAAGGCAAGACCGTCAACATCCGCGGCCTGGCCCAGGTCATCACCCTGCTGAACGGCGAACAGTATCTCAGCGCCGGCAACATGGGCTCGGCCCAGCCGAACCTGCTGGACGTGCCCTCGCAGCTGATGAACCAGGTGCTGGTCTACAAGTCGACCGACCCGCGCAATGCGCTGTCGGGCATCTCGGGCACCATCGACCTGCGCACCCGCCGTCCGTTCCAGTTCGGCGAAGGCTTCAGCCTGGCCGGCGCGGCCGAAGCCCAGCGCGGCGATCGCACCAAGAAGGACGACTACCTGTTCAACGGCGTCGCCAACTGGCGCAACGACCATGTCGGCCTGATGATCTCGGCCGCCGGCAGCAAGTCGAACCTGGGCAACAACTCCTCGGGCGTCGTGGGCCTGTCGGGCAATAACGACTGGGGCGGCTCGGCGGCCAACAACTGGGTTTCGCCGCACGGCTACGAAAGCTTCAACCGCGTCGTCGAGCGCAAGCGACTGGGCGTGAACGCCTCGTTCGAAGCGCATCTGGGCGAGGGCTTCACCCTGATCGCCGAGGGCTTCTACGCCAAGCTCGACGAGTACAACCGCGGCGCCGGCATCAACATCTCCAACCGCTGGGACGGCGGCGCCTTCGGCGTCTGGAACCAGCCGACCGCGTTCCAGCAGACCGGCGTCAACAACCCCAGCAACGGCCGTCCGTGGATCGCCGTCGACGAGTACAATATCGACGCCTGGTGGGTGAACTCGTTCACCGTCAACCGCACGACCAAGTCGAGCTCGAAGAACTACAACCTCGAACTCAACTACGACAACGGCGGTCCCTTCACCTCGGAAGTGCGGGCCATCCGCGCCGACGGTCACCGCCTGAGCATGAACGGCCAGGTGCAGGGCGACCTCAGCAACTGGCAGTACGGCCCCAACCGCTTCAACCTGTTCCGCGACACGAACGCGCCCACCCGCGGCCCGTTCTATCCGAAGGCGATCTGCGACCAGTACCCGGCCACCCAGCGCAGCAATGCGATCTCGGGCAGCGCCGGCGGCTGCTATCTGAACCCGAACCCGCTGGGCTACGGTCAGAACCCGCAGCTGCACTACAACATCAGCGGCGATCACCCGGTGTGGAGCGGCTTTGACCGTCCGATCTCGGGCGGCCTTGGCGCCGGCAAGTCCCTCAAGGACTACATGGCCAACAAGGACAGCTACGCCGTCGCGGCCTTCTCGTCGGAAGGCAACAACGAAGTCGACTCGGACATGAACGTGTTCCGCGCCGACGGCCACTACAAGTTCGACGACAAGTTCCTGGGCTTCATCACCAAGGTCGACGCCGGCGTCCGCTTCAGCGACCGCTCGGTCAGCGTCACCCAGTTCCACCTGTTCTCCAGCTTCTATGGCGGCACGCCGGGCGCGGTGCAGGCGAACGGCACGCCGGTTCCGGCCTCGGGCTGCGAAGCCCAGTGGAAGGCCATCGACGTCGTCATGAACCAGAACCAGTGCCAGGCGGGCGAGTTCGTGCCCGATCCGGTCACGGGCCTGCCGGTGTTCCAGGGCTATACGGTCAACAAGCCGACCAAGCTGTCGACCTACAACAACGTCATCTGGGTCGATAACCTGGGCGGCATCACCTCGGGCATCCCGGGCTTCTGGACCGTCGATCCGCGTGACTTCGACAACGCCGAGGCCTTCCACAAGAAGGTGTTCGGCAGCGCGATCCGCGTCACCGTTCCGGGCCAGACCTACGACGTGACGCTGAAGGAGGAGAGCGCCTACGGCGCCGCCAGCTTCGAGATCGGCAACCTGCACGGCGACGTCGGTCTGCACGTCATCCAGACCGAACTGAACGTGAAACAGAACCTGACCGGCGACACCCGCAACTACGGCGACACCAACGCCGACGCGGGCGACCAGGTCACCAAGCGCAAGTACACCGACTATCTGCCGTCGGTGAACGCGGTCTACGACCTGAACGACAACATCAAGCTGCGCTTCGCCTACGCCAAGACCATGCAACCGCTGGATCTGGGCAGCTATGGCGGCGGTCTGAAGATCAATACCGCCGACTGCGGCGCGGCCCTGCCGAACGTCCGTTGCGTGACCAGCGCCAACGCCGACGGCAACCCGATGCTGGATCCGTGGCGTTCGTCGAACTTCGACGGCGCGGTGGAGTACTACTTCGGTCGCGCCTCGATGCTGAACATCTCGGCCTTCAAGCTGAAGATCGACAGCTTCGTGACCGGCGGTCAGACGACCGGCCGCTTCCCCGACCAGGACGGCGTCATCCGCCGTACGGTCAACGTCTCGCTGCCGCTGCAAGGCGATGGCGGTTCGGTGAAGGGCCTGGAAGTCGGCGCCAAGCTGGCCTTCAGCGACATCATCCCGGACATGGGCCTGCTGTCGAACTTCGGCGTCGATACGAACTACACCTACTCGCCCAGCCACGAGAGCCGTCTGGACCTCGCGGGCGACCAGATCCCGTTCTTCGACAACTCCAAGCACCAGTACAACCTGGTCGGCTGGTACCAGGACAACAAGCTGCAGGCCCGTGTCGCCTACAATTACCGCACCGCGCGCCTGTCGGGCACGATGGGCGGCGGCGGCGACCGCGTGATCCCGATCATGCAGAAGGCCACCGGCTATGTGGACGTCAACGTCAGCTACAACGTCCGCGACAACGTCACCGTCTACTTCAACGGGTCGAACGTGACCGGCGAGATCGAGGACTACTACCTCCGCTTCGCCAAGGGGAAGACCCAGTACGCCAACCAGAACGAGTTCGAGCCCCGCTACACGCTGGGTGTCCGCGCCCGCTGGTAGGCTCTCCAACATCTGGTGCGTGGCAGGCCGCGCTCCAGGACCCTCTCACCTCCTGCAGCCCCCCGGGGAAGCCCACGGGCGCGGA
>JAEXJH010000318.1 GCA_023445955.1 Pseudomonadota bacterium | reverse complement strand
CGTGTGGCCTGACGGCCGCCACGCCGTGATCTCGATGCCCGACAAGAAGAAGGGTGAGAAACTGGTGCTGGTCACCGACCGTCCCGACGCCGATGTCGGCCCGCTGGTCGCCCACGCCCAGACGATCGGCGCGCCCGAACTGGCGGTGCCGCGCAAGATCCTCAAGGTCACCGAGGTGCCCGTGCTGGGCAGCGGCAAGACCGACTATGTCGCCATCCAGCGCATGGCCGAAACGGATACCCGCGCCGCATAAGGAAGAAGAATGGAACGTCTCGTCGTCTGGTCTCCGCGTGTCCTGAGCGTGCTTCGCATCGTCGCCGCCCTGCTCTTCATGGAGCACGGCCTGATGAAGCTGTTCCACTTCCCGGCCGCTCAGCCGGGCGCGCCCGATCCGCTGCCGCCGCTGCTGGTCGCCGCGGCCTGGCTCGAGGTGGTCGGCGGCGGCCTGCTGGTCCTGGGCCTCTTCACGCGCCCCGTGGCCTTCATCCTGTCGGGCCAGATGGCGGTGGCCTATTTCCTGGCCCACGGCAGCAAGGGCTTCTGGCCTGCGCTGAACGGCGGCGAGGCGGCGATCCTGTTCAGCTTCCTGTTCCTGTACTTTGTGTTCCAGGGCCCCGGCGAATGGAGCCTGGACGCCCAGGTCCGCAAGCGGCCCTAGAAGGTCGCGCCCAGGGCTTCCAGCTCGGTGCGGAAGCCCTGCTTGCGGCTGTGCATGGCGCGCAGGTCCGCCACGAAGGCCTGGTGATCGGGATATTCCCCGAAGTCGCCGATCATCACCGACAGCGACTCCGCTTCCAGAAGCTGGCGCGCCGCCTCGGCGTAGCGCGTGGCGACGCCATAGGTCAGCACGTACTGGATCGAGGCCCGCAGCAGCAGGGTCGCCGCCAGCGGATAGGCGCCCTCCAGCCGGCGCGCGGCTTCGGCCATCAGGGTGTCGTCCGCGCCATTGATCTCGCCGGCGCGGTCTCGCACCAGACGCGAGGCCGCCGGCAGGTCCGGCCAGGAGACCAGGAACGCCAGCGCCCGATCGAACTGCGGGAAGCGCTTGGCCACGGCCTTGGCCTGGTCCTCGGCCTCGACGTCGTCGAAGTCCGGCAGGCCCTTCAGATAGCTCCGCAGGCGCGGGATCGACAGCGTGCGTTCGAACGCCTCCCAGCGACGCTTCTGGGCCTCCTCGTGATGGCCGGTGGCCTCCAGGGCGTCCAGCATCGCCTCTTCCCAGGTCGCACGCTCTTCCAGCGAACTTTGATGGCGACCGCCTTTGTCGCTGGGCGCGCCGGCATGGAGCGTGGCCAGAGCGTCCTCTGGACGACCAGCCTCCAGCAGGCGTCGGGCGATCTCGGCCGAGACCAGGGGCGTGCGCCGCAGCTCGGGTGCGAAGGTCGCCTCGAAGGCGTCGACATCGCCGCTGGCGTCGGCCAGGCGGCGCAGGGCGTCCTTGTAGATCGAACTGCGGGCGTCGCGGACCGTGCGCGCAGTCGCCAGCTTCTCCAGGGTCTCGCGCAGATGCGCCTGGCCCTTCTTGCCCAAGGCCGGGCTCAGCGCGTTCACTAACGGTCCGAACTGGGCGTAGTCGTCGCGGCGCAGCAGGTTGGCGATCCGGTCGGCCAGGGCGATCGGATCAGGCAGGGCTTGGGCGGCGATCGCGCCGACGCCGTCGCGGGCGGCCAGGAAGACGTCGCCGATCGGCCCTTCGGCCTGACTCAGGCGATCCAGGGTCGGCGTCGCCAAGTCCAGCAGGTCCAACATCAGGTCGAGGGCGGCGTTGGCGTCGTCCTGCGCCAGCCGCGCGATCATCCCGCGATGCAGGTCGAGGTCCTTGGCGAAGGCCGCGCGCTTGCGCCAGTTGATGCGCGACGAGGACTTGCCGACCGTCGCCAGGCGCTTGGAGATTTCCAGCGCCAGGCCTTCGGCATTGGATTCGGCGAACAGCTCCAGCCGCAGGACGCGCTTGACGTGGCTGTCGCTGGAGAGGTCGAGCAGGATGGCGGCCAGGCGCTCGGGACCCAGGTCGACCAGATTGGCCTCGGAAAGGGTCGTCTTGGACCCCTTCCGCGCCTTGGCTGGCTTGTCACCGGTCGTCGCGGCGGCCTTGCGCGCCATTCAGTATCCCTAGAGCTTCGTCCTAGATGTGCAGGACTCGTCCGTAGGCGTCCAGAGCGGCTTCGTGCATGGCTTCCGACATGGTCGGGTGAGCGTAGACGATGCCGTGCAGGTCTTCCTCGGTGGCTTCCAGGGTGATGGCGGTGACGAAACCCTGGATCATCTCGGTCACTTCGTGGCCGATCATGTGGGCCCCGATCAGGGCGCCCGTCTTGGCGTCGAACACCGTCTTCACGAAGCCCTCGGTCTCGCCCGCAGCCACGGCCTTGCCGTTGACGCGGAACGGGAAGCGGCCCGCCTTGACCTCGATGCCGGCCGCCTTGGCGCCGGCCTCGGTGTAGCCGACCGAGGCGACCTGCGGGTTGGCGTAGGTGCAGCCCGGGATCGGCGAGTTGACGTTCGGGGTCTTGTAGCCGGCGATGGCCTCGGCGGCGTGGATGCCCTCGTGGCTGGCCTTGTGGGCGAGCCACGGACCGCCGGCGATGTCGCCGATGGCGTAGAGGCCCGGGACGTTGGTCTTGCAGTGCTTGTCGGTCACGGCGTGGCCGCGGTCCAGGTTCAGGCCGACGGCGTCCAGGCCTTCGCTGTTAGGCGCGATGCCGACGGCGACGATGCACTTCTCGGCCGTCAGCTGCTCGATCTTGCCGCCGACGTCGACCGTGACCGAGACGCCGTCCTTGGTCTTCTCGACCTTGGAGACCTTGGCGCCGATGCGGAAGGTGATGCCGCGCTTCTCGAACGCCTTCTGGGCGGCCTTGGAGACCTCGGCGTCCTCGACCGGCATGATGCGGTCCAGGGCCTCGACGACAGTCACCTCGGCGCCGAGAGCGCGGTAGAAGCTGGCGAACTCGATGCCGATGGCGCCCGAGCCGATCACGACCAGCGACTTGGGCATGGTCTTGGGCGCCAGGGCGTCACGATAGGTCCAGATCTTGTCGCCGTCAGAGACCGCGCCGATGGCCGGGATCTCGCGAGCGCGGGCGCCGCTGGCCAGGATCACGTTCTTGGCCTGGACCGTGCGGCTGCCGCCGGCCTTCAGGGCGATGACCAGCTTGGGAGCCGGGTTGCCCTTCTCGAGCTTGGCCTCGCCCTCGATGACCTCGATCTTGTGCTTCTTCATCAGGAAGGCGATGCCGGAGGACATCTGCTTAGCGATCCCGCGCGAGCGCTCGACGATCTTGGGGAAGTCGAAGCCCGGCTTCTCGACCGACAGGCCGTAGTCCGAGAGATGCGACAGCTGCTCGTAGATCTCGCCCGACTTCAGCAGGGCCTTAGTGGGGATACAGCCCCAGTTCAGGCAGATGCCGCCCAGGTTCTCACGCTCGACGATGGCCGTCTTCAGGCCCAGCTGGCTGGCGCGGATCGCGGCCACATAGCCGCCAGGACCGGCGCCGATGACGACGACATCGAATTCCGTGGACATGTTCTTCTTACCCTAGCTTGAGCGCCTGACCGGGAGAGCGGCGGCGTCTGGGAGAAACTAAAGCAGCGCCTCGACCGCGACCTTGAGGTCTTCGGGCTTCACCGTGGGCGCGAAACGTTCGACGACCTCGCCGTCCTTGCCGATCAGAAACTTGGTGAAGTTCCACTTGATCGCCTCGGTGCCCAGCAGGCCCTTCTGTTCCTTCTTGAGGAACTTGTAGAGCGGGTGGGCGTCGGCGCCGTTGACGTCGATCTTGCTCATCACCGGGAAGGTCACGTCGTAGGTCAGCGAGCAGAAGTTCGCGATCTCTTCGGCATTTCCCGGCTCCTGAGCGCCGAACTGGTTGCAGGGGAAGGCCAGGACCGTGAAGCCACGGCCCTTGAGGTCCTTGTAGAGCGCCTCGAGGCCTTCGTACTGGGGCGTGAAACCGCACTTGCTGGCGGTGTTCACGATCAGCAGCACCTGGCCGCGATAGTCGGCCAAGCTCACGTCCTGGCCGTCCAGCGTCTTGGCCGAATAGTCGTAGACCGACATAGCCGTCCCCTTACCGCGACTTAGATCAGACGATCAGGGTCAGCGGCTCTTCGATCAGCGGCTTGAAGGCCGCCAGGAACTTGGCGCCGACCGAGCCGTCGACCACGCGGTGATCGCAGGTCAGGGTCACGGTCATGACCGTGGCGACCTTGATCTCGCCGTTCTTGACCACGGGGCGTTGCTCGCCGGCGCCCACGCTCATGATCGCGCCCTGCGGCTCGTTGATGATCGAGGCGAACGACTTGATGCCGAACATGCCCAGGTTCGAGATCGAGAAGGTGCCGCCCTGGAATTCCTCGGGCTTCAGCTTCTTATCCTTGGCGCGCTGGGCCAGGTCCTTCATCTCGGCCGAGATCTGGGCCAGGCCCTTGGTTTCGGCCTTGCGGATGATCGGTGTGATCAGGCCGCCCTCGACCGCGACAGCGACCGCGATGTCGGCGTTGTGGTGCATCGCGATGCCTTCCGGCGTGTACGACGCATTGGCTTCCGGCACCTGCTTCAGGGCCACGGCGGCGGCCTTGATGACGATGTCGTTGACCGAGACCTTAACGCCCTGCTTCTCCAGAAGGCTGTTGATCTTGGCGCGGGCCGCCAGCAGCGCGTCGATCTCGAGATCGATCTGCAGCGGGAAGTGCGGCACGTCGCGGAAGCTTTCCGTCATCCGGCGCGCGATCGTCTTGCGCATGCCATCCAGCGGGATCAGGTCGTAGGAGCCAGCGGGGATGCCCTGGTGCTCGAGCGACTGGACCTGACGCGGCGCGGCGGCGGCCGGAGCCGCGGCGGCAGGCGCAGCGCTCGGAGCAGCCTTGGCGGCCGGAGCGCCCGACTTGGCGGCTTCGACGTCGGTCTTGACCACGCGACCGTGCGGGCCGGTGCCCTTGATGGCCTTCAGATCCAGACCGGCGGCCGAAGCCAGGCGGCGGGCCAGCGGCGAGGCGAAGA
>JAEXJH010000317.1 GCA_023445955.1 Pseudomonadota bacterium | reverse complement strand
TAGTCGGCGGCCGCGTCAGATGTGTATACGACACAGGAGGATCACGACCGGCGCGGCCGAGACCTCGAACCCCGCCGCCTGTTCGTCGATCGCGCCCAACAGACCGGGGCCATCGGTGTTGTCGGCGTGGATCGAGCCATCGGCCTCGAAGATCAGCAGGTTCGCCGCGCCCGCCATCCTGGCCAGGTCGCTGGCCTGGTCGGCCAGCGCCAGAGCGCGTTCCTTGAAGGGAATGGTGACGTTCAAGCCCTTGATCGCCCCGCCCCGCAAGCCGTTCACGAAGGTCTCGAACGTCTCAGGCGTCGGCGCGAAGGGCACATAGGCCGCGTCGAGGCCGGCCGCCGCGATCCAGGCATTGTGGATCAGCGGGCTCATCGAGTGCTTGATCGGTGCGCCGCAGACGCCGCCGACGATGGCGGCTCCGGAAATCGTCATGCAGCCAAGGCTCCGTGGAGGCGCAAGAAGTCGAGCAGGCCGATCAGCGGCAGGCCCAGGATGGTGAAGTAGTCGCCGTCGACGGCGTCGAACAGCTGCACGCCCTCGCTTTCCAGCTCGTAGCAACCGACCGACCACAGCAGGGCCTCGCCGCGCCGCTCTATATAGGCGTCGAGCCACGTGTCGCTGAACGGACGGACCGACAGCTTGGCGCTCTCGACGATCCGCCAGATCGGCTGGCCGTCGCGGGCCACGACCACGGCCGAGTGCAGCTTGTGGGTCGTGCCGCGCAGCTCGAGCAGATGCTCGCGGGCCTGCGCCAGGGTTTCGGCCTTGTCGAACAGCTTGCCCTTGAGATCCAACGTCTGGTCGGCGCCGATCACCAGGCCCGGTCGCTTGGCCGAGACCTTGACCGCCTTCATCTCGGCCAAGGCGTCGGCGATGTCGCGCGGCGTGACCGCCTCGGCCAGCAGAGCAGCCTTGGCCGCGTCCTCGTCGACGCCCGGACTGACCGCCTCGAAGGCGACGCCGGCGTTCTTCAGGATCATCTGACGCGCCGAGCTCTTGGACGCGAGCGTAACAGGCGTCATCCCAGGACCTCGACCTTGCCGCGGCCGCCCGATAGCAGGTTGATGATCGCCGCCGCCGTCTCCTCGACCGAGCGGCGGGTAATGTCGATCACCGGCCAGTTCATCCGCTCGAACAGGCGGCGAGCGGCGATGATCTCCTGGCGAACGGCGTCGCTGTCCACATAGTCGCTCTCTCTATTCTCCTTGAGGGAGAGCAGGCGGTTGCGGCGGATCTGGATCAGGCGGTCGGGCGAGGTGATCAGGCCGACGATCAGGGTGTTCTTCAGCTCGAACAGGTCCTGCGGCGGCGGCCGGCCCGGGACCAGCGGCACATTGGCGGCGCGCACGCCGCGGTGCGCCAGATAGATGCAGGTCGGGGTCTTGGAGGTCCGCGACACGCCGACCAGGATGACGTCGGCCTGGGTCAGGTCCTGGCCGCCTTGGCCGTCGTCGTGCGCGATGGCGTAGTCCAGGGCCTCGATGCGGTCGAAATAGTCGTTGGTCAGGGCGTGCTGGGCGCCGACCCGGGTCGAGATCCGCGCCCCCAGATAGCGCGACATGGCGCTGATCACCGGATCCAGCGCCGCAATGCAGGGCATTTCCAGCTTGCGGCAGCCTTCTTCCAGCGCCGACCGCAGGCCCGGATCAACGATGGTGTGCATCACCACGCCCGGCGCGCCGGCGATTTCTTCCAACGCCCGGTCAAGTTGCCGCGTGGAACGCACCAACGCGTAGATGTGTTCGATAGGCAGGATATCGGTGAAACGGGCGCACACCGCGCGCGCCATGGCGTTCAAGGTCTCGCCCGTGGAGTCCGACACCAGGTGGATATGGAAGTAGGTGGCGAAGCGCGGCGGCAGCCGTTCGCCTTCCCCCTGAGCCAGACTCTCCTGTGGATCATCCGTTAACGGTTGTTTAACCACTTGGCCTGCCTCTGGGGACGCCCGGGCGCCAAATGGCCCTTGAGGCGTCGTGTCATGGCGCCGCTGTGATCAACGGTCGCATTGCTCGCGTACCATCCCCAGGCTCGCCCCGCATCCCCGATTAAGTGAATCCCGGCTGTCCAAAGCTGCGGACAGAGTCTCGCCGAGGGTCTTTCGCCCGCCTCGTCGCGTTAAGAATTCATTAAGAGGTTCAAAGCGCTGCTAAGTTGCCCACATGATTAACAGATCCTTAATCACATGTGGGAAGGGCTGGGGGCAAAGGCGGATGGGCTGTGCGAGTCACTCGCCTGCCAGGGGTTTTCCCCACTATGCAGTTGCCCTCCAACACCTTCCTTCAATCTTAATTTCTTATTAAGATATGATAGAAAGATCTTAAGGGCCTTATGGGCTTGAGCCCGAACCCTCGCCGGGCTTTAACCCGAGCCATGACGTCTCCCACCCAGACTCCTAAATTTCTCTCAACGCTCGCCGGCGAGACGCACGTCCATCCGCCGATCTGGTTCATGCGCCAGGCGGGGCGGTATCTGCCGGAGTATCGCGCGGTGCGCGCCACGGCTCCGGACTTCATCAGCTTCTGCTTCGACCCCGAGAAGGCGGCGGAAGTCACGCTGCAGCCGATGCGCCGGTTCCCGTACGACGCCTCGATCGTGTTCGCCGACATCCTGCTGATCCCGGGCGCGCTGGGCCAGAAGGTATGGTTCGAGGCCGGCGAAGGTCCGAAGCTGGGCGAAATGCCGTCGATCGAGTCCATGGCCGAAAGGGCCGGGAATGCGGGCGAGGCCCTCAAGCTCGTCGGGGAGACGCTGACAAGGGTTCGTTCGGCGCTCGATCCGTCCAAGGCCCTGATCGGCTTCGCCGGCGCGCCATGGACCGTGGCGACCTACATGATCGAGAAGGGCTCAAGCGATCGCAGCGGCGCGCGGACCTACGCCTACCAGAACGCCGAGAAGCTCGATGCGCTGATCCAGGTGCTGGTCGACTCGACGATCGACTATCTGGCCATGCAGGTCGATGCGGGGGCTCAAGCCCTGAAGCTTTTCGAGAGCTGGGCAGAGGGTCTGTCGGAGCCGCTGTTCGATCGTCTGGTCACCCAGCCGCACATTCGGATCATCGAGGGCCTGCGGGCGCGCGGCGTAACGGTTCCGATCATCGGTTTCCCCCGCGGCGCCGGCACGCTGGTCGAGGACTATGCGGCCAAGGTTCCGGTGCAGGGCGTGGCGCTGGACACCTCGGCCTCGGCGAAGCTGGGTCAATCGATCCAGAAGACCAAGACCATCCAGGGCGCGCTCGATCCGCTGCTGCTGCGGGCTGGCGGGGACGAGCTCCTGCGCCGCGTCGACCAGTTGCTGGAGCAGTGGAACCAGGGCCCTTACATCTTCAACCTGGGCCACGGCATCCTGCCCGACACGCCGATCGCCCATGTCGAGCTGGTGCTGGAGCGGGTCACGGGCCAGAAGGTGGGCGGCTAAGTGGGCAAGAAGCTCGCCGTCGTCCTGTTCAATCTCGGCGGGCCGGATGGTCCGCGCGCGGTGCGGCCGTTCCTGTTCAACCTGTTCCGCGATCCGGCGATCATCGGCCTGCCGGCCATCGCCCGCTATCCGATCGCGGCGCTGATCGCCTCGACCCGCGAGAAGATGGCCAAGGCCAACTACGCGATCATGGGCGGCGGTTCACCGCTGCTGCCGGAGACGGAGAAGCAGGCGCGGGCGCTGGAAGCCGAACTGGCCAGGAGCCTGCCGGGCGTCGAGGCCAAGTGCTTCATCGCCATGCGCTACTGGAACCCGCTGACCGGCGAGACGGCGAAAGCGGTGAAGGCTTACGCACCCGACGAGATCGTGCTGCTGCCGCTCTATCCGCAGTATTCGGCGACCACGACGGGCTCGTCGCTGAAGGCGTGGCGCGAGACCTATAATGGCGGCGGCCGCCAGACCACGGTGTGCTGCTATCCCGACGAGGCAGGACTGGTCGAAGCGCACGCCCGGCTGATCCGCGAGACCTGGGAGCAGGCCGGTTCGCCGGCGAACGTGCGGCTGCTGTTCTCGGCCCACGGCCTGCCGGAGAAGGTCATCTTGGCCGGCGATCCCTACCAGAAGCAGATCGAGGCCACGGCCGCCGCCGTCGCCGCCAAGCTGCCGGCGGACCTGGACTGGACCGTCTGCTACCAGAGCCGGGTCGGACCGATGAAGTGGATCGGGCCTTCGACCGACGACGAGATCCGTCGGGCGGGCGCGGACGGCAAGGGCGTGATCGTCACCCCGATCGCCTTCGTCTCCGAGCACGTCGAGACCTTGGTCGAGCTGGACCACGAATACGCCGAGCTGGCCCGGGACGTCGGGGTAGCCCCCTATATCCGCGTGCCGGCCCTGGGCGATGCGCCCGAGTTCATCGCCGGTCTGGCCGCCATGGTCGGCAAGGCCATCGATGCGGGCGGGGTCATCCCCGGCGGCGACTGGCGCGGCCCTGAAACCTGTCCCTGCAATGCGGAGGCCTCGGCATGACCGATTTCCTGGTGGCCCACTTCAACGTGTTCCGCGGCCTGCACATCCTGTCGGTCATCGCCTTCATGGCGGGCCTGCTCTACCTGCCGCGCCTGTTCGTCTACCACACCGGCGCCGCGCCCGGCTCGGAGATGGACGAGACCTTCAAGGTCATGGAGCGCCGGCTGCTGCGCGTGATCATCAACCCGGCCTCGATCGCGACCTTGGTGTTCGGCGTGTGCCTGATCCTGGCCGACAGCCAGATCCGCGGCTGGAGCTTCCTGGCCCAGCCCTGGATGATCACCAAGCTGGTCTGCCTGGTCGGCCTCTATGGCTGGCACGGCTTCCTGTCGGCCTCGCGCAAGAAGTTCGAGCGCGGCGAGAACACCCGCTCGGAGAAGTTCTGGCGGGCCACGAACGAGATCCCGTTCGTGCTGGCCATCGTCATCGTCCTGTCGGTGACGACGAAGTTCCTGAATCACTGAGTCTGGCCGGCGGCTTGACCGCCGGTCCCCCGCGTGGTTTGCATCCAATAGGTTCGTTTCTAAACCAACGAAGCTTCTTTCACGGACTGGCGCCCGTCCTGGTGCGCCCCGCGAGCGATCCGCTCCAAGGTCTGTCCCCCAAGCGACCGCGTCATCGCCAACCGACGCGCATGCTGGTCCAACCAGCATGACCATCAAAGTTCTACCGGCCGGACTCCGCCCTGGGGTCCGCGCCCACTCTTGAGTCTTGTCATGACCGAAGAAACCGAAAACGAAATCCCGGCCGCTGAAGAAGCTGCCCCCGAAGAGTCCTCCGTCGACATCGATACGACGGTCGAGGCCGCTTCCGCCGATGCGGAAGTCGAGGCCGAAGGCGAAGACGACGGGTCCGGCATCGCCGACGCCGTCGCCGCCCTGGGCCTGAAGTCCATGTCCCTGCAGGAGCTGAAGGAGAAATCCCCGGCCGACCTGCTGGCGTTCGCCGAGACCTTCGAGGTCGAGAACGCCAACTCCATGCGCAAGCAGGACATGATGTTCGCGATCCTGAAGACCCTCGCCGAAGAAGGCGTGGAGATCTCGGGTTCGGGCACCATGGAAGTTGTGCAGGATGGCTTCGGCTTCCTGCGCTCGCCGGAAGCCAACTACCTGCCGGGCCCGGACGACATCTACGTCTCGCCCTCGCAGATCCGGAAGTATGGCCTGCGCACCGGCGACAGCGTCGACGGCGCCATCCGCTCGCCGCGGGAAGGCGAGCGCTACTTCGCCCTGACCAGCGTGGCCAAGATCAATTTCGAAGCGCCTGACAACGTCAAGCACAAGATCCACTTCGACAACCTGACGCCGCTCTATCCCGACGAGCGCCTGAATATGGAACTGCCCGATCCGACCATCAAGGATCGATCGGGTCGCGTCATCGACATCGTCGCCCCGCTCGGCAAGGGCCAGCGCTGCCTGATCGTCGCCCCGCCGCGCGTGGGTAAGACGGTCATGCTGCAGAACATCGCCAAGTCGATCGAGACCAACCACCCCGAGTGCTACCTGATCGTCCTGCTGATCGATGAGCGCCCGGAAGAAGTCACCGACATGCAGCGCACGGTGAAGGGCGAGGTCATCGCCTCGACCTTCGACGAGCCGGCGACCCGCCACGTGCAGGTGGCCGAGATGGTCATCGAGAAGGCCAAGCGCCTGGTCGAGCACAAGCGCGATGTCGTCATCCTGCTGGACTCGGTCACGCGTCTGGGCCGCGCCTACAACACCACCGTCCCGTCGTCGGGCAAAGTGCTGACCGGCGGTGTCGACGCCAACGCCCTGCAACGTCCGAAGCGCTTCTTCGGCGCGGCGCGTAACGTGGAGGAGGGCGGTTCGCTCTCGATCATCGCCACGGCCCTGATCGACACCGGCAGCCGCATGGACGAAGTGATCTTCGAAGAGTTCAAGGGCCCGGTAACTCGGAAATCGTCCTCGATCGTAAGGTCGCCGACAAGCGCATCTTCCCGGCCATCGACGTGCTCAAGTCGGGCACGCGCAAGGAAGAGCTCATCACGCCGCGCGACCAACTGCAGAAGACCTATGTCCTGCGCCGCATCCTCAACCCGATGGGCGCGTCGGACGCGATCGAGTTCCTGCTCGACAAGTTGCGTCAGTCGAAGACCAACGGCGACTTCTTCCAGTCGATGAACACCTGAGTCCAAGCGGACTCATACCGAGATACGAGAAAGGCCCCGGTTCTACCCGGGGCCTTTTTTGTTCGGTGCTACCGCGTTCGGTCCTACGGAATGAGCAAGGTGGCGCCGGTAGTGCGACGGCCCTCCAACGCTTCGTGGGCGGCACGTGCCTCGGCCAACGGGAAGGTCTGGCCGATGTCGACCTTCACCGCGCCCGACTCCAGAACGGCGAACAGAGCCTCGGCGCTTTCGTCCAGTTCCTCGGTCGTGCCGATATAGTCGAACAGGCGCGGGCGGGTGACGAACAGCGACTTGCCCGACAGCTCCAGCGGCGCGAAGGGCGCCACCGGCCCCGAGGCGTTGCCGAAGGTGACCAGGACCCCGCGGCGGGCCAGGCTCTTGAAGCTGGCGTCCCAGGTGTCCTTGCCGACCCCGTCATAGACGACCGCGACACCCTTGCCGCCGGTGATCTCGGCGACCCGGGCTGCGACGTCTTCGTGGCCGTAGTCGATGGCGTGGTCCGCGCCGAGATCACGGGCGAGCGCCAGCTTGGCCTTGCCGCCCGCGGTGGCGATCACCGTCGCGCCCAGGGCCTTGCACCATTGCACGAGGATCTGACCAACGCCGCCGGCGGCCGCGTGGACTAGGACGAGGTCGCCAGGTTTCACGTGGAAACACCGCCGAACGAGGAACTCGGCCGTCATGCCTTTCAGCAGGACGGCGGCCGCGGTCTCCATGCTGACGCCTTCAGGGACCATCACCGCGCGCTCGGCCGGAACGACCGCCGCTTCGCTATAGGCGCCCATCGTCCCGTTGTAAGCGACGCGGTCGCCGACCTGGAACCGGGTGACGCCGTCGCCGAGCGCCTCGACGATCCCCGCCGCCTCAAGACCGATTACCGCCGGCATCTTCAGCGGGTAGAGGCCAGAGCGGTGATAGGTGTCGATATAGTTCAGCCCGACGGCCTGGTGGCGGACCAGGATCTGGCCGGCGGCCGGCGAGGGGACAGGAAGCTCGACGGCCTCCAGCACCTCGGGACCACCTGTGCGGACGGCTTGGATCGCGAGCATTACGCCAGCGCCTTCTGGAAGAAGGTCAGGCTGCGGCCGTTGGCCTTGGCGGCGTCGGCGGCATCATAGTGCGCGCCGCCTTCCCGAGCGAAGGCATGGTCGCGATCGGCATAGGTATGGATCTCGATCTGCGGGTGATCCTTCAGGGCCGAGAGGATCAGCTGGCGGGCTTCCGGGGGGACGAACTGGTCCTTCTCGGCGATGTGCATCAGCAGCGGATGGGCCAGCTTTTCGGCCTCGTTCACGTGCTTCTCGATGCCGACGCCGTAGTACGAGACCGCGGCGTCCACGTCGGTGCGGGTCGCGGTCAGGAAGGCCAGCAGGCCGCCCAGGCAGTAGCCGACCGCGCCGACCTTGCCGTTGACGCCCGGCAGTTCGCGGACCTTGGTGATGGTGGCGGCGATGTCGCCGACCCCGGTGTCCACGTCGAACGCGTTGAACAGTTCGAAGGCCCGCTTCCACTCGGCCTCGGATTGGTCGGTGATGTCGATGCCTGGCTCGATCCGCCAGAACAGGTCGGGGCACACGGCCACATAGCCCTGGGCGGCCAGGCCGTCGCAGATGTCGCGCATCACCTTGTTGACGCCGAAGATCTCCTGGATCACGACGATGGCCGGGGCGTTGTCGGCTTGCGGCCGAGCCACATAGGCCGAGAAGTCGCCGTCCGGGGTGGTGATGTTGAGGGTCTCGCTCATCGGGGTACTCCGTCCCTACCTGGTCCCAAAGGACCGAATTCGACTTTCGACCAAAGCGCTCTAACCTGTGCCGACGGGCCTTGGCCCATAACAATATCGTGCCCTGGCCGAAGGGAACCACCCCATGAAGATGACCATCGAGATCGACTGCACTCCCGTGGAAGCCCGCAGCTTCCTGGGCCTGCCGGATGTCAGCGGCCTGAATGAGCACCTCGTCAAAGAGATGCAGAACCGCATGGACGCCAACATGGCCATGCTGGCGCCCGAGGAACTGATGAAGAACTGGATGGCGTTCGGCACGGGCGCGCAGGAGCAGTTTCGCAAGCTGATGACGGCGGCGGCCGGCGCGGCGGTCGGCAAGCGCGACTGACCTGATGAGCGATACGATATTCGCCCCGGCCACGGCGGCCGGGCGCGCAGCCGTGGCCGTTGTGCGCGTGTCGGGTGAGGCGACCCTGTCGGTCGTGACGGCTCTCACGGGAAAACCCCCGAAGGCCCGCATGGCGGCGCTGCGAACTCTTCGCCACGGCGGCGTCGATATAGACGAAGCCTTGGTCCTGCGCTTCGAAGGGCCGGCCAGCTATACCGGCGAGGACAGCGCGGAGTTTCACGTGCACGGCGGCCGGGCCGTGGTAGAGGCGCTGCTGGCGGCGTTGTCGGACCTGGGCCTGCGCTTGGCTGAGCCGGGAGAGTTCACCCGCCGGGCCTTCGAGAATGGCAAGCTGGATCTGGCCCAGGCCGAGGGCGTGGCCGATCTCATCGACGCCGAGACCGAGGCTCAGCGCAAGCAAGCGCTTGGCCAGGTCGGCGGGGCGCTGAGCCAGCGCTACGACGGTTGGCGTGATCTGCGGCTCCATTCGCGGGCCATGCTGGAAGCGGCCGTGGACTTCCCAGACGAAGAGCTGCCGGAAGAGGTGGCCGAACGCGCCCGCCCGGCCTTGCGCACCCTGAGCGCCGAGCTCGACGCGGCCCTGGCCGATGTTTCCCGTGGACGCCGGGTGCGTGACGGCTTCCGCATTGCTCTGGTCGGCGCGCCGAACGCGGGCAAGAGCACCTTGCTCAACGGTCTGGTC
Source organism: Pseudomonadota bacterium (assembly GCA_023445955.1). GTDB lineage: Bacteria > Pseudomonadota > Alphaproteobacteria > Caulobacterales > Caulobacteraceae > Caulobacter. The sequence goes on along the minus strand of JAEXJH010000317.1, from coordinate 5,741 downwards.
GAGCGCGACGCTGCGATCGTGACGGACACGCCTGGCACTACCCGGGATGTGATTGAGGTCCCGCTGGTGCTCGGTGGGTACAAGGTTCTGCTCGCTGACACGGCGGGGATCCGCGAGACGGCCGACGCCATCGAAGCCGAAGGCGTTCGTCGCGCCCGGGCGTGGGCTGAGGAAGCCGACCTAAGGCTTTGGGTCGTCGACGGGTTTCACGTGAAACATACGGTGAAGCTTGAAGAGGCTGTTCGGCCGGGCGACTGGCTGGTGTTGAACAAGGCGGATATCGCCCAGGCTGAAGCACTCGATGATGCTCAGACGAAATGGGCCGGGGAGGGGTTGAAGGTGCTCCGTCTCTCCGCCCAATCGGCCGACGCTGTCGGCGAAGTCCGCGCGGCTCTGTCGGCTCACGTCGCTGACGCCCTATCAGGCGCGGAGTTCCCCGCCGCGACCCGCCTGCGCCACGCTGAGCGGCTGAAAGAGGCTCAAAGCTACCTGGCCCGCGCGCTCTCGGAGGTGGGGCTTGAGGTTGAACTGGCCGCGGAGGATGTTCGCCTCGCCGCGCGGGCGCTGGAGAAGATCACCGGCCGGGTGGATCCGGAGGATGTGCTGGGCCGCGTCTTTTCGACCTTCTGCATCGGCAAATGATGTTCCACGTGAAACGTCCCCTATATTATCCACAGCACGCTCACAGCTGGGGTAGGGGTGTTTCACGTGAAACGCCTTTGAGTCACATCGACCGCCTCGCCTGATTGGCGTATAGATCGAGTCCAACGCCCCCGCAGTAGCCTCGGGGGCGTTCGCATTGAGGCGAGTCTTTTGTCCGATACCTGGGATGTCATTGTCATCGGCGGCGGCCACGCCGGCTGCGAGGCGGCCGCTGCGTCGGCGCGCGCCGGCGTTCGCACCCTGCTGCTGACCCACAAGCTTGAGACCATCGGCGAGATGTCCTGCAACCCGGCCATCGGCGGCCTGGGCAAGGGCCACCTGGTCCGCGAGATCGACGCCCTGGACGGCGTTATGGGCCGCATGGCCGACAAGGGCGGCATCCAGTTCCGGATGCTGAACCGCTCGAAGGGTCCGGCCGTTCGCGGCCCGCGCGCCCAGATCGACCGCAAGCTCTATCGCGAGGCGATGCAGGCCGAGTTGGCCGCCACGGCGAACCTCGAGATCATCGCCGCCGCTGCTGAGGACCTGATCGTCGAGGACGGTAAGGTCGCTGGCGCGATCGATGGGGAGGGGCGGTCGTACCGCGCTTCACGTGTAATCCTCACCACCGGAACCTTCCTGAAGGGCGTCATCCATCTAGGCGAGACCCGGATCCCGGCCGGGCGCGTCGGCGATCAGCCGTCGATCGGTCTGGCCGATCGACTGTACGGCCTCGACTTCCAGATGGGCCGCCTGAAGACCGGCACGCCCGCGCGCCTAGACGGCGCGACCATCGCCTGGGATCGCCTGGAGATGCAGCCGGGCGACGATGAGCCCGTGCCGTTCTCCTTCCTGAACGACAAGATCGACACGCCGCAGATCGCCTGCGGCATCACCTTCACGACCGCGCAGACCCACCAGATCATCGCCGACCGGCTGACGGAGTCGTTGGTCTATGGTGGTCGCGCCACGGGGATCGGTCCGCGCTATTGCCCGTCGATCGAGGACAAGGTCGTCCGCTTCGCCGACAAGACCAGCCACCAGGTGTTCCTGGAGCCGGAAGGCCTGGACGACACCACGGTCTATCCTAACGGCATCTCGACCTCGGTCTCTGAGGAGACCCAGCTGCTGTTCCTGCGCACCATCCCCGGCTTGGAGGCCGTGGAGGTCAAGCGCTACGGCTATGCGATCGAGTACGACTATGTCGATCCGCGCGAGCTCTACGCCACGCTGGAGACCAAGCGCCTGCCGGGTCTCTATCTGGCCGGCCAGATCAACGGCACGACGGGCTATGAAGAGGCGGGCGCGCAAGGCCTCGTCGCCGGCCTGAACGCGGCGCTGGCCGTGCAGGGTAGGGAGCCCGCCGTCTTCGCGCGCGACGAGGCCTATATCGGCGTGATGATCGATGACCTGGTCACCCGGGGCGTCACCGAGCCGTATCGGATGTTCACCAGCCGGGCCGAGTTCCGTCTGACCCTGCGCGCCGACAATGCCGACCAGCGCCTGACCGATCGCGGGATCGATCTGGGTGTTGTGGGCGAGCGTCGCGCCGCCGCCTGGACCGAGAAGAAAGCGCGCCTGGAAGCGGCCCGCGCCTTTGCCCGCTCGGTCACACTGACCCCGAACGAGGCCGTGAAGGCTGGCTTTAAGGTCAACAGCGACGGCGTCCGCCGGGATCTGTTCGCCATGCTGGCCTATCCGGATGTGACCCTCGACGACCTCGGCGCCGTGTGGCCCGAGGTTTTCACGTGGAACACCGACGTCCGCGAGCAGATCGAGATCGAGGCGGCCTATGCCGGCTATCTCGACCGCCAGCGCGCTGACGCCGAGAGCCTGCGCAAGGATGAAGACCTGCGCCTGCCGGTCGACCTCGACTATGCCGACATTGGCAGCCTCTCCAACGAAGTCCGCGAGAAGCTGCAGCGAGTCCGTCCCCTGACCCTTGGCCAGGCGGCCCGCATCGAGGGCGTTACGCCCGGCGCGCTGACCGCGCTGCTGGCCCATGTGAGGCGCAGCCGTGCAGCCTGAATCCATCACGACCGAACCCGCGGCGCTCGATGCGTCTGGTTACCAAGCCCTTACCGGCGTCTCCGACGCCCAGATGGCCGACCTGACGCGCTTCCAGGCGCTGCTGGCTGAATGGAACGAGGTCATGAACCTCGTCGGTCCGCTGACCATCGCCACCTACTGGACCCGCCATGCGCTGGACAGCAGCCAGTTGCTGGCCCTGGCCCCAGAGGCGAAGACCTGGGCTGACCTGGGCGCCGGCGCCGGTCTGCCCGGGGTCGTGCTGGCCATACTTCTGAAAGGCCAGGACGGCGCCAAGATCCATCTCGTCGAGAGCATGGCCAAGCGCTGTCGCTTCCTGGAGGTGGCGGTAAAGGCGTTGGACCTGCCCGCCGAGATCTACAATGCCCGGGCCGAAGAGTTGAAGCTGAAGGTCGACGTGGTCACCGCCCGCGCCTGCGCGCCGATGACCAAGCTGCTCGGCTTCGCCGAACCCTATCTGCATCGCGGCGCGACGGGCCTGTTCCTCAAGGGGCAGGACGTCGCCACCGAACTGACCGAGGCCAAGAAAGTCTGGGCTTTCGGCAGCGATCTGCTTCCCAGTCAAAGCGACCCTCGCGGCCGCATCGTTCAAGTGAAGAGGCTTTCCCGTGTCCGCTAATCCTCTCCGCGTCCTCGCCATCGCCAATCAGAAGGGCGGCGTCGGCAAAACCACGACCGCCATCAACTTGGGCACCGCCCTGGCCGCTTGCGGCGAGCGTGTGCTGCTGATCGACGCCGACCCGCAGGGCAATTGCTCGACGGGCCTGGGGATCACCCGCATCCAGCGCCGCACTACGCTCTATGACGTGCTGATGGGCGAGTCGCCGGTGGTGGACGCCGCGGTGAAGACCGAGCTGCCGGGCCTGGACGTCATACCGGCCGACGCCGACCTGTCGGGCGTCGAGATCGAACTGGGTCAGACCGCGCGCCGGTCCTACCGCCTGCGCGACGCGCTGGAGACGATCCGCGCCAACGGCCCCTACACCTATGTGCTGATCGACTGCCCGCCGTCGCTGAACGTGCTGACCGTCAACGCCATGACCGCCGCCGACGCGGTGTTCGTGCCGCTGCAGTGCGAGTTCTTCGCCCTGGAAGGCCTGACCCAGCTGATGCGGACCATCGAGCGCATCCGTGGCAGCCTCAATCCGCGCCTGGAGATCCAGGGCGTGGTGCTGACCATGTACGACCGCCGCAACAGCCTGTCCGAGCAGGTGGCCCGCGACGTCCGGGAATACTTCGGCGACAAGGTCTATGACGCGGTCATCCCGCGCAATGTCCGCGTCTCGGAGGCGCCGTCGTTCGGCAAGCCGGTGCTGCTGTATGACCTCAAGTGCGCCGGCAGCCAGGCCTACCTGAAGCTGGCCCGCGAGGTGATCAGCCGCGAGCGCGATCGCCAGGCCCAGGCCGCCTGAAGCCCTTTCGAATAACGATCCGAACTAGAACGAGAAGAAGATGGAGTCCGTAGTGGCTGAGGCGAGTGGTTCCGAAGGGCGTCGTGGTCTGGGCCGGGGTCTGTCCGCCCTGCTGGGCGAGGTCGAGAACGCGCCGGCCCAGGCGCCGAGCGACAACACCGCCGGTTCGCGCGAAGCGCCGATCGAGATCCTGAAGCGCAATCCCGACCAGCCGCGCCGCACCTTCCGTGAGGAAGACCTGGAGGACCTGTCCAACTCGATCCGCGAGAAGGGCGTCCTGCAGCCGATCCTGGTGCGTCCTGCGCCGGGCTCGCCCGGCGAATACCAGATCGTCGCCGGCGAGCGCCGCTGGCGCGCCGCCCAGCGCGCCGGCCTGCGCAGCGTGCCGATCATGGTCCGCGAGCTGGACGACCTGGCGGTGCTGGAAATCGGCATCATCGAGAACGTCCAGCGCGCCGACCTGAACGTCCTGGAAGAGGCGCTGTCCTACAAGGTGCTGATGGAGAAGTTCGAGCGGACGCAGGAAGCGATCGCCCAGACCATCGGCAAGAGCCGCAGCCACGTCGCCAACACCATGCGCCTGCTGGCCCTACCGGACGAGGTGCAGTCCTACCTGGTCAGCGGCGAGCTGTCGGCCGGTCATGCCCGCGCCATCGCCGCGGCCGCCGATCCGGTGGCCCTGGCCAAGCAGATCATCGACGGCGGCCTCTCGGTCCGCGAGACCGAGGCCCTGGCCCGTAAGGCGCCGTCCTCGACGCCGAGCAAGAACAAGGGCGGGCGTCCGCCGCGCGTGAAGGACACCGACACCCAGGCGCTGGAAGCCGACCTGTCGTCGGTGCTGGGTCTCGACGTCTCGATCGACCATCGCGGTTCGACAGGGACCCTGACCATCACCTATGCGACGCTCGAGCAGCTCGACGACCTCTGCAACCGACTGACGCGCGGGGTCTGATCACTCGCACCTAAAACCGTGCGAATGAGCGGGTTTTCGGGCTTCCGAAAACTGCCTCTGTCGCGCACCGAACGGCGCCTTTCCGTAGTCCGGGAGGCGCCGTTTTCGTGAGAGGAGGGCGCTCCACGGCGATTTCCGCCGCAAACCCTTCTCGCATAAGGCTTTCTTGCGAAGCGTCCACAGGCGCGCAAAGGGCCTGTTTTTGGGTGTTTTGGGCGATCTGAGCGTCACCCCGCGCGGTTACACCCAATTCGCCTTCCTAGGCCTTGTGCCTAGGACCCATTCGTCCGTTACAGCGACCGCACAAGATCGAGCGCGGCCGATCAGCCGCGATGATCTCGCACGGTCAGTGAAGCTGAGGCTTGGGTCCTAGGCACAAGGCCTAGGAAGGCAGGAAGGGGCTACAGCCCCAACCGCCGCGCGCGACCGGCGATCATCAGCGCCAGGCGCTCGGCGATCAGCTGATCCGGCGAGCCGGAGGTCTTGCAGGCGCGGTCGGCGTTGAGGACCTCGCCCTGGATCTCGAGGATGGCTTCCAGGTTCCAGGCGCGAGCCTGGCGCAGGAACTCGCGCTCCTGTTTCCAGAACACGCCCGAGGCTTTGGCGGCGGCCTGCAGGTCGACGCCGTTCTTGTGCAGGGTCAGGACGCGGCGCAGGCGCCCCAGATAGTAGCCGATGGCCCGGAC
>JAEXJH010000316.1 GCA_023445955.1 Pseudomonadota bacterium | reverse complement strand
CAAGGCTCCGGGCTTCGGCGATCGCCGCAAGGCCATGCTGGAAGACATCGCGATCCTGACCGGCGCCCAAGTCGTCAGCGAAGACCTGGGCATCAAGCTCGAGAACGTCTCGCTCGACATGCTGGGCAAGGCCAAGAAGATCTCGATCACCAAGGACGACACCACGATCGTGGACGGCATTGGCGAGAAGGCCGACATCGAAGCCCGCATCGCTCAGATCAAGCGCCAGATCGAAGACACCACGTCGGACTACGACAAGGAAAAGCTGCAAGAGCGTCTGGCCAAGCTGGCCGGCGGCGTTGCGGTCATCCGCGTCGGCGGCTCGACCGAAGTCGAAGTGAAGGAAAAGAAGGACCGCGTTGACGACGCCCTGAACGCGACCCGCGCGGCCGCCGACGAAGGCATCGTCCCGGGCGGCGGCACGGCTCTGCTGAAGGCTTCGAAGGCCCTGGCTGGCGTGACCGGCGACAACGACGACCAGACCGCTGGCATCGCCATCGTCCGTCGCGCCCTGCAATCGCCGATCCGCCAGATCGCCGAGAACGCGGGCGTCGAAGGCTCGATCGTCGTCGGCAAGATCCTGGAAAACGCCTCGAGCTCGTTCGGCTTCAACGCCCAGACCGAGCAGTACGTCGACCTGGTCGTGGACGGCGTCATCGACCCGGCCAAGGTGGTCCGCACGGCTCTGCAGAACGCCGCCTCGGTGGCCGGCCTGCTGATCACGACGGAAGCCGCGATCGTCGAAGCCCCCAAGAAGGGCGGCGCTGGCGCTCCGGGCGGCGGCATGCCGGGCGGCATGGGCGACATGGACTTCTAATCTAAGAAGTCTCTGTCAGCTCACCGCTGAAATGATTGAGGGCGGGGCCGCAAGGCTCCGCCCTTTTCTTTGTCCGCATAACGACGGTCTCACACTCCCGTGACGGGCGAGAACCAAGTCGAAGGATCGGCGTTAACCTCTCGCTCACGTTTCAGGGCATGGAGGCTGGAATGTCGTTCGTGCGTGTCTATCCCACCCATCGTCGGCGCCGCGCGCCGCGCGCCAACTTGATCGTGGTGGCTGTTTCGGCCTGGCTGGTGCTGGGCCTGATCAGTCAGGCCGCGTTCCAGCTGATCGGCTAGCCTCTTTCCGTAGAGCGGCGCCGGCGCTACATGCGCCTGTATGTACCGCCAACGCCCCGACGCCGATCTGATCGTTCAAGGCTGGGTCATCGGCGTGATGGTCGAGGTTCCTGGCGAGCGTCTGCCCGTCCGTCACTACTTCGCCGTTGGAAAAGCCGATCGCGCCCAGGCCGAGTGGACGGCGGTGGACCTGGCGATGAACGCCGGATCGGTCGCCTCCAGCCCCGTCGCCGGCAAGGAGCCGGTCGAGGCGCTGCGCGAGATCGTCGCCTATCGCATGCGCGACCTGGGCCTCAAGCCGGGAGAAGCGCGCGCCCTGGGCGACAAGAACCCAAGGCGCTGGCTTTCTCTTTAGTGCTTGCCGCCGCCACAGGCGCTGCAGCCGCCCTTGCCGCCGCCACCGCCGTGATAGCCGCCGCCGATGCGGATCGAGGACGACGCCGAGGCTGAAGCCGAGGCCGAGCTCGAGGCATAGCCGCCCGAATAGCCACCGGCGTAACCGCCCGCATAGCCGCCGCCACCGGCCAGGCCGGGACCGCCATAACCGCCGCCACGTCCGCCCGACTGCGCGCCGATATAGCCCATCGGCAGCGGCGGGGGCTCGATGTAGTTGCCCCAGGCCGAGCTGCCGCGTGAACCGGCGTTCCAGCCGCCGCCGGCGCTGTAGCGCGAGTCCGAATACTCGCGACGCTCTTCGTAGCGGTCGTAGCTATCTTCGTAGCGCTGACCGCAGGGGCCGCAGCCCGGCTGCTGGATCACGACCCCATCGCCGCAGACGCGCGGCTGGCAGGGCGCAGGCTGCTGCTGGACCGGCACATAGACCGGGCGATCGACATAGACGTAGATCGGCACCTGGACGATCTTCTCGACCACCTCGCCGCCGCAGCCCTGGTGGCAGGGCGCGGGTTGTGGGACGGGCTGGGGAACGGGGACCGGGGTCGGCACAGGACGATCCACGGGAACGGGACGGTCCACATAGACCGGACGATCGACCGGCACTTCCACGCGCTTCTCGACGATCTTCTCCACCGGACGGTCAATATAGACCGGCTTCTCCACGATCTTCTCGACCGGGACCTGGACCAGCTTCTCGATCGGCACCTCGATGCGCTTTTCGACCACGACCGGGCGCTCGACGATCACCGGGCGCTCGACCACCTTCACGACGATCTGGGTGGTGGGACGATCGACATAGACCGGCACGTGGCGCTCCACCACGCGATCGACATAGACGACCTTGGTCCGCGGCTTGACCCGTTTTGGCGCATGAGCTTCGCGCACCGGCGCGCCGGGAAAGCCGTCGGCCAGGACGGGCGAAACCAGGGTCAGACCGGCGAAAACCGCCAGCACGCCGACGCGGAGAAGGATCTTGGGGCTCATGGCCGACCTCGATACGGAACACGGGATCGTCCCTTGTCGGGACAGTCCCGGCCGACGTCGCAAGCCCCGCGCCAAGACCCCTTGGCGAGCGCCGTTCTCTCGGCCATTGTCCGCGCCAAACAAGTGTTCGGGGAGAAGACGATGGCGAAGTTTCTGGCGGCCTTGGGCCTGACGATGGGCCTGGCCCTCACCGGCGCGGCTTGCGCCCAGGAGCCGGCCAATGTCGCTCCCAACGACTACGCTAAGAAAGACAACTGGCTGTGCCTGCCCGGCCGCCAGGACGCCTGCGCAGTCGACCAGACGACCACCATCGTCCAGGCCAACGGCAAGACCTCGACCGAGGCCTTCAAGCTGGCCGCCAACCCCGCCTACGACTGCTTCTACATCTATCCGACCGTGTCGACCGACCCGGGCGGCAACAGCGACATGGTCATCGACGAAGCCGAGCGGAAGGTGGTCGAGCAGCAGCTGGCGCGCTTTGGCGGCCAGTGCCGGGTGTTCGCCCCGATGTACCGCCAGGTGACCCTGGCCGCCCTGCGCGCCGTGATGATGGGCCAGCCCTCGCCGGGCAACGGCGTCCTGGCCTATGGCGACGTGCGCGACGCCTGGCGCTGGTACCTGGCCAATGAGAACAAGGGCCGCGGCGTGGTTCTGCTGGGCCACAGCCAGGGCTCGCGGATGCTGCTAGACCTGCTGAAGAACGAGGTCGACGGCAAGCCGGCCCAGAAGCAGATGATCTCGGCCTATGTCATCGGCATGAACACGCCGGTGACCGACGGCAAGTTCGGCACGATCCCGCTGTGCGACAAGGCCGATCAGGCGGGGTGCCTGGTCACCTATGTCTCGTTCCGCGCCTCCAGCCCGCCGCCGGCCAACAGCCGCTTTGGCAAGACCGACGAGCAGGGCCATCGCGCCGGTTGCGTGAACCCGGCCGCGCTGGTGGCCGGCAAGGCCTCGACCGACGAGACGCCCGTCCACGCCTATCTGAGCAGCAAGGGCTTCCTGTCGAGCGGCGAGCCCAAGGCCTTCGCCAAGGATCTGAAGGTGACGACGCCGTTCGTCTCGCTGCCCGGCCTGATCTCGGCCAAGTGCGTCAGCGCCGGCGACTTCACCTATCTGGCGGTCAAGGTGAACGCCGACCCGGCCGATCCGCGCACCGACGAGATCACGGGCGACGTCATGGTGGCCGGCAACATCCTCAAGGACTGGGGCCTGCACCTGATCGACGTGAATGTGGAGATGGGCGACCTGAACGCCCTGGTGGCCCGTCAGGCCAAGGCCTACGCGGTCAAATAACGCGGGACGCTAGGACCTCTCCCACAGGGTCCTAGCGCCACACTCGTGCCGGCGGCGGGGTCGACGTCCGCTCCGGCCCGCGCAAGGCGTGAGGCGGCTATTTCGGGCCGGCCGCCGCCTTGAACACGGTCACGCCCAACAGGGCGACGACGACAAAGCCGATCAGGAACAGGAAGAACAGGATCTTGGCGATCCCCGCCGCGGCGCCGGCGACGCCCGTGAAGCCCAAGGCCCCGGCGATCAGCGCGACGACGGCGAGAATGATGGCCCACTTGAGCATTTGCGTTTCCCTACCAGGGCGCCAGAGCGGCGCTGTTGGAAAATCAACGTCTCGTCCGCGCACGGCGTTCCTTGTTTTCGCCGCCCGGCGCCGCTAACCCAGAAGCCATGGCCTCCAAGCCCGAAAGCCCGACCGAACCCTTCAAGCGCGCCCTGGCGCACGCCGCGCGCTCGCTCGCCGAGACCCCGGACCTGGAGGTCGTGTTCTCGGGCGATGGCCCACAGCTCTTGGGCAAGCGGGCGGTGCTGCCGCACCCACCCCGCGACCTCAATTCCAAGGAAGCCGCGCGCATCCGGGGCCTGGCCGACCAGATGGCCCTGCGCCTGGCCCACCACGACCCCATCGCCCACGCCCGCGCCCGCCCCTCCTCGCCCGACGGCCAGGCGGCCTTCGAGTCGATCGAGCAGGCGCGCCTGGAGGCCATCGGCGCCAACGCCCTGGGCGGCGTGCGCGGCAACCTGACGGCCGCGCTCGAGGCGCGGCTGGAAAAGCAGGGCCTGACCCGCGCCGTCGCCACCGACCGCCAATCCGCCCCCATGGCCGAGATCCTGGGCCTGATGGTCCGCGAGCGCCTGACCGGCGATGCGCCGCCCGACGGGGCCAAGGCCCTGGTCGACATCCTGCGCAACGACATCGAGATGAAGGCCGGCAAGGACCTGGATCGCCTGGCCGCCGCCATCGACGACCAGGCCGCCTTCGCCCGGGTGACGCGCGAGATCCTGCGCGACCTGGACCTCGGCGAGGAGATGTCCGACGCCACCGAAAGCGCCGACGAGGACGACGGCGAAGAGGAAGGCGCGACCGAGAATTCCGACGAGGATCAGGGCGAGGGCGAAGGCGACCAGCCCGAGGGCTCCTCGCCGCAGGAGAGCGAGAGCTCCGACCGCGAGACCGAGGCCGGCGACGAGGAGATGGTCCAGTCGGACCAGGACGGCGAGCCCGAGGAAAGCGACGAGCAGCCCGAGATGGGCGACGGCGCCAAGCCGGCCCGTCCCGACCCGGGCGCGTCGCAGGGCGGCGAGCCGCTCTACAAGATCTTCACCACGGCGCACGACGAGGTGGTCGACGCAGAGGACCTGTGCGACGCCGAGGAGCTGACGCGCCTCCGCGCCTATCTGGACCAGCAGCTGTCGGCGCTCTCCAGCGTCGTCTCGCGCCTGGCCAACAAGCTGCAGCGCCGCCTTCTGGCCCAGCAGAACCGCGCCTGGACCTTCGATCTCGAGGAAGGGATGCTGGACGTCGCCCGCCTGACGCGGGTGATCATCGACCCGACCGCGCCCCTGTCGTTCAAGCAGGAAGAGGACCAGGAATTCCGCGACACGGTCGTGACCCTGCTGATCGACAATTCCGGCTCGATGCGTGGCCGCCCGATCATGGTGGCGGCGCTCTGCGCCGACATCCTAGCGCGCACGCTGGAGCGCTGCGGGGTCAAGACCGAGGTGCTGGGCTTCACCACCCGCGCGTGGAAGGGCGGGACCAGCCGCGACGAATGGATCAAGTCGGGCAAGCCCGCCGCGCCGGGCCGCCTGAACGACCTGCGCCACATCATCTACAAGGCCGCCGATTCCCCCTGGCGCCGGGCCCGCAAGAACCTGGGCCTGATGATGCGCGAGGGGCTCCTGAAGGAGAATATCGACGGCGAGGCCCTGATGTGGGCGCACCAGCGGATCATCGGCCGGCCCGAAGCCCGCCGCATTCTGATGGTGATTTCCGACGGCGCGCCGGTGGATGACTCCACCCTGAGCGTCAATTCGGGCCACTATCTGGAGCGTCACTTGCGCCAGGTCATCGGTGAGATCGAGGGCAAGAGCCCCGTGGAGCTGATCGCCATCGGCATCGGCCACGACGTCACGCGCTACTACCGCCGCGCCGTCACCATCGTCGATGTCGAGCAGCTGGGCGGGGTGCTGGTCGAGCAGCTGGCCGCGCTGTTCGAGGAAGAGCCGCGCCAGATCGCCCGCACGCGCGGCCTGCTGGCGCCCGTGCCTGTCGTGACGCCCCAGGCCGCGAAGACCGGCAAGGTCCCCGCGTGATCGGTCTGCGCGCCGCCCTCGCGCTCGGCATGATCGGCGGCCTCTCGGGCATGGCCACCCAGTGCACGCCGCGCAGGGCGCCGCCGGTGGTCGCCACGCCGCCCGCGCCGGTCAAGGCCGGGCCGGAGATCACCGTCACCGCCACGCCCGTGCCGTTGGATGCGTCCAACCCGGCCAAGGTCGACGCCGGCGGCGGCTTTACCTATGCCGGCGGCCTGTGGCTGACCAGCACGACGACCTCGCGCCTGCATGGCCTGTCGGACCTGTCGGTCACCGCCGACGGTCGACTGACGGCGATCAGCGACGAGGGCGACCTCTTCGAGGCCAAGCTCCAGCTGGACGCAGGCGGCAAGCTCGTCGGCCTCACCGACACCAAGCTGCAGCCGCTGAAGGGTCCGAACGGCCAACCCCTGCAGGGCAAGCGCGAAGGCGACGCCGAGGGCCTGGCCGTGCTGCCCAACGGCGACCGCCTGGTCAGCTTCGAGGGCAATCACCGTATCTGGCGCTATGCGGTCGGACCCGACGGGACCTGGAGCCTGCCGGCCCCCGCGCCCAAGCCGTCGACCATCTTCCCCGACAACGAGGGCATGGAGGCGATCAGCGCCTATCCGGCCGCCGGCCCCGACGCCTATCTCGTCGGCGGCGAAGAGGGCGAGGTGTGGCTGTGCAAGCTGTCAGCCGACTGCAAGTCGCTGCCGCCGCAGTCGGGTCCGGACTTCACCTGGGGCCTGACCGGCTTTGCGCCCTTCCAGGGGACGGCGGTGGCAACCCTGCATCGCGGCTACGATCCGATCCGCGGCTGGCGCTCGGTGGTGCGCTTCATCTCCGACCCGACCAAGCCGCTGGCCCAGCAGCGCACCTCGGCAGCCCTGCACATCGAAGGCGCGATGCCGCGCGACAACTTCGAGGGCGTGTCCCTGACCGGCGCCCCCGCGGGCGCGCCGGCCGGCTCGACGCGGATCTACCTGATCTCGGACGACGGCGCGGTCAGTAACAGCCAGCGCACTCTGCTGCTGGCCTTTGACTGGGTGGCCCCGCCCCTGCCGCCGCCCCTTCCCGCCAAGCCGCCGCGCAGGCCCGTTCGCAAGCGCTAAGTCGTTTCGTTTCACACGAGACGGTTTCATTACCAACTATATGATTGTATTGGACTTTTTGTCGCAATCGCCACATTCGCACTTGCAGTAGACACCGGTGTCATCTATTCATGACCTTGACGGGCGACGAGGGCAGAGAACCTGGAGCCGTCAGAGGAACGCGTCGGGAGGCGGTTGAACTCAACCTCCTTTCCGGGACTACCAACATGATCCGTCTGCTCATCATCGCCCTTACGGCCCTCATGGCCACCACCGCCGCCACCTCGGCCAGCGCTGGCGAAATCAAGGTCAAGGTCGCCGGTCGCGACACCGCCACCGTGCACGCCGAAATCGTCCAGGCCGCCAAGCAGCTGTGCCAGGAAGACCTGATCGGCAACCCCTACGCCATCCAGATCGCGCCCTACTGCGTGCGCGAAGTGGCCCGTGACGCCATCAGCCGCGCCCACAGCCGCGACCTGGTCGCCTTCGACAAGGCCCAGCCGCGCGACGTCTACTTCCTGAAGGTCGCCACCCGCTAAAAGCGCCCGGCGTTTCACGACAGAGCCCGCGAAACCCCCGTTTCGCGGGCTTTTTCGTTGCTGCAATCGGTTGTTCGCGCGCGAAGCAGTTCACACTCTCCACTTTAGGTGCAGCGCAATATAATCGTTGATAACCCACGAGAACGTTGCTATATGCAACCCGACGGGCTGAGCAGGCGATAGACCGGGGACGGACCGTCAGAGGCAACGCGTCTGGAGGGGGTTGAACACAACCCTCTTTCGGAACATCGACATGATCCGCTCCATCGTTCTGGCCGCTTCGGCCATCGCCCTGTTCGCCGCTGCTCCGGCCTCGGCTGCTGAAGTCCGCGTCCAACTCGCCGGCAAGTCGGCCGCCGAAGTCCGCGCCGAAATCGTCAAGGCCGCCTCGACGGTGTGCTGGAAGGACATCCGCGGCGAAGCCCTGGCCGGCTACCTGTATCCGTCGTGCATCCGCGCTTCGGTCAACGACGCCGTCGCCAAGATCAACAACCCGTCGCTGACCGCCTTCAACGCGGCCAACCCGGCTTCGGGCGCCGTCGTCGCGCGCTAAGCGCCGACGCAGCCCCTCCAGTACCAAGCGATCAAAACCCGCCGCGGCAGAGGGCGCGGCGGGTTTTGCTTGTCTTGGCGGGCATCATATCCATCCGTTGTCGCGGGCGATGCGCGCCGCCTCGCCCCGACTGCGGGCGTCCAGCTTCTGCAAGGCCTCGGACAGGTAGTTGCGCACCGTACCCGGCGAGAGGGACAGCAACTCGGCCATCTCGGCGGTCGACAGGCCCTGGTCGGCATAGCGCAGCACCGCCCGTTCGCGCGCGCTCAGCGGATCGACCGGCGCCTCCCAGATCGCGTCGCGCAGATCGGGCGCGATCGCCCGGCCGCCGGCCGCGATGACGCGGATCGCTCCCGCCAGCACATCGTCCGGACTGTCCTTGAGAAGATAGCCGTGCACGCCGGCGTCCAGCGCCCGGCGCAGATAGCCTGACCGCCCGAAGGTCGTGACGATCAGCACCCGTGTCGCGCTCCTTCGCCCGGCCAGCGTCTCGGCGATCTCGATGCCGGACAGGCCGGGCATCTCGATGTCGGACACCAGGACATGCGGCTTCAGCGCGTCCACCATCGCCAAGGCCGCACGACCGTCGGAGGCCTGCCCTACGACGGTGATGTCCCCCGCCAGCTCGATCAGCGCCACCAGCGCCCGCAGGATCAGACCCTGGTCCTCGGCGACGACGACGCGGATCATGCGGCCGTCCCGGGGAGGCGCGCCGTCAGGGCCGTTCCGGCCGGGCTGCTGCCGATCTCGATCTCTCCGCCCATTGCGGCGACACGGCGGCGCATGCCGGCGACGCCATAGCCCTCGGACAGACCGCCGGAGCCGTCATCGGTTACGACCAGTCGCACGCCGTCGGCGCCTGACGCCCTCAGGTCGATGACGCAGCGTCGCGCCCCCGAGTGCCGCACCACATTGGTCACCGCTTCGCGCAGCACCATGGACATCGCGGCCTCCGCCGGTTCGTCGATTGCGATGGCGTCGGCCGTGACGACGGCCTCGATGCCGGCGGTCGCCAGCATGGCCTTGGCGCGCTCCAGCTCGGCGACGAGGGTCTGTCCGGAGATGCCGGTGACCGCGCCGCGCACCTCCAGCAGGGTCTCGCGCGCCGCCGTCTCGACCTCGGCCATCTCCCGTTCGGCGCGGTCGGGCGCGTGCGGCGCCAGACGCCGGGCCAGATTGGCCTTGAGCGCGATGGCGGTGAGACTGCGCCCCAGCAGATCGTGCAGGTCGTGGGCGATCCGCTCGCGCTCGGCCGCCACCGTGAGGCGGCGGATCTCGCCCTGAGCCGCCTGCAACAGGCGGTTACGGCGATCCAGCTCGGTCAGCAACAGGGTCGTGCCCGCCGCCAAAACGCCGAAATAGACGCCCGACACCCAGACGACGGGCGGCAGTCTCACCCCCAGTCCGAAGCCAACCAGGGCCAGCTGCAGCAGGACGACCATGATCACGGCGGTCCGGCGCGGCTGGAGCCGTCCGGCGATGGCCGCGGCCAGGACGTTGAACACGTTCCAGACGCCGCCGAACCAGGCCAGCCCGAAGCCGATCGCCGCCGTCGCCAGCACGTGGGGCAGCAGCTTCCGCGGCGAGACGAAGGCGCTGTGCAGGAAGATGACGAGGAACAGTCCCGTGCCGCCCCACGCCGCGCCCCAGTGGCGCGGCGGCGGCGCGCTGGTCAGCCAGGGCGTGAGATAGAGGGCCAGGAACGACAGCCAGAGCAGGTCCGCCAGATGCGGTGATCGGGGACCGGCGGCGGCCTCTTCCCGGGTGTCTTCGATGGCCATCGCCGCTCTGTGCCGCCGCCCACGCGGGCTGGCAAGTGACAGCTGTCATGACCGCCCTAGGCCTCGCTGCGCGCCCGCACCTGCGCCAGGGTCTGGTCGACCAGCAGCGCGCCGTCCTCCCAGACCGTGACCATGGCGTCGCGCCAGCCGGGCGCGGGCGCCTGGCCCTCGCCGAGGGCCACGGTGCGGTAGACGCCGGCTTCGTCGACCAACAGGGCCAGCCGCCCGGCCTTGGAGCGCTTGCCCGGATCGGTCGCGGGGTCCTTGCTGACGTCGATCCATTGGCCGTCGACCTTGGCGGCCGAGCACTTGAGGGCGAACTTCTGGGTGTCGCGGTCCAGCTGCTGCAAGAGGCCGCCGCCCATGCCGAAGGCCAGGTTCTCGGCGCTGAAGCCGTCGGCGACGATGCGGTCGAGGATCGCGGCGATGCTGACCGGATTGACCCCGTCGCCCTGGATCACCCGGACGTGGTTCAGCACCTTGTAGCCCTTGCCGTTCACCGTCGAACCGAAGGTCTCGTCGAGGATTTTCAGGGTCTCGGCCACCACCGTGACTGGGTCGCCCGAGTCGGGCCGCACCACCAGGGTCGCGCCGCTGTCGATCACCGCCTGCTTCAGTTCCCCGCCCCACAGGTTCCGCACCGCGTGGAAGAGGTCGTAGCTATCCGACACCACCGAGAACAGCGCGCCCGGCTTGCCGAAGCGGGTCAGCATGTTGCGATAGGCTTCCACCTCGTTCGGGCGGCCCCAGCTGGTGACCGTGCTGTGCTCGGCCGCCGGGATCGAGAAGGCGGCCATCGGCTCGCTGTACCAGGCGCGGCCGGCCAGCACGGCGCTCAGCGTGTCGCTGCCCTGGAAGTTCACCAGATGCGCCAGCCCGCCCAGGGCCGCCGATTCCTGGCTGGAAACGCCCCGCGCCCCGAAGTCGTGCAGCTTGAAGGGCAGCTCTGTCGCGGCGTTGTCGCTGGTCTTCTCCAGCGCCGCCTTGATCGTCTGCTTCACGTGCCAGCTGATCGTAGCGACGGTGATCGGGTACCAGACCCGCAGCAGCAGGGTCTCCAGGTAGGACGGCAGCCAGTAGCACTCCGGATCGGTGTTCTCGATCGTCATCAGCGCCTGGTGGGTCGGCACGACCGTCCCTTCCGGCACGGCGCGGATCCGCACCGGCAGGCGCCCGCCGTGGACGTCGACGATCCGGCGCCAGCCGGCTTCGTTAAACGGCTCGCCGTGGAGGGCCAGCAACTCGGCGGCCTCGTCGATCATGGCGTGGGTGACGGGCTTGGCCAGCTCGGCCTTCAAGATCGCCTGCAGGCCGAAGAAGACCGTGCGGTCGTAGCGCCCGCCGCGGCTCTCGACATACGAGAAGGCGCCGCTGGTCCCGGGCGGGTACTGCAGCCAGTGGCTGGCCTTGTAGCTGTCGGTGTTCAGAACGAGGTTGTCGAACATCGCGGAAGCTCCTTCACGCGGACACGAACGATAGATGGCGGCAGAGGCTCAGGCGCCGCCGACGAAGTGCTCGAGGATGTGGAAGTGGTCCTCGAAGAACTGCTCCTCCATCAGCATCGCCTCGCTGAGCGGGACCCAGCGAACTCGGTCGGCGTCATCGGCGGCGCGGACCTTGGGCAGGTCGCCGGTCGGAAAGTCGAAGTGGAAGGCGTGGGTGATCGTGCGGCCCCGCAGCGAGCGGCCGGGATAGTCGAACACCTGGCGGGCCTTGATCGAGCCGCGCAGCACCGCCGGCGGGATCTTCACGCGGGTTTCTTCCTGCAGCTCGCGGATCGCCGCCTCCTGCACGGTCTCGTCCTGCTCGACGAAGCCGCCCGGCAGCGCCCACAGCCCCTTGCCCGGCTCGGCCCGGCGGCGGACCAGCAGCACGTGGCCGGAATGGACGACCACCGCGTCGGCGGTGACGAAGGTCGGCGCATAGGGCGCGGCCGCCCAGCTCTGGCGATAGGTGCGCATGAAGGCGTCTTCGCGGGCCAGCTGGGCGTAGGCGGGCGAACCGGCGCGGAAGGCCTCCAGCATCTCGAACACGGCCGGGGGCGTGTTGGCCTCGACCAGGCGCAGGGCGCCGGTCTCGCCGGAGAACAGCCAGGCGCGCAGTTCCGTGGCCGACAGCACGTCGGTGTGCTGGACATCGACCAGCGGCCATTGCGGGAAGGCGGCGAGGTACGCGCCGGTGGCGCCGTCCTTGTCGCGGCCGATCAGGCCGACCTTGGCGTCGGGCGCCCCTTCGGTCTCCAGGGTCTCGGCGACCAGGCGCTGGACGTCGGCGACCCAGACGGTCTCGTTATAGAGCCGATCGCGCAGCGGCTTGACGATCAGCCGCCCGGCGTTGCCTCCCGCCGCGGCGCGGATCATCACGGCGCGCTCGCTGGCGTTGAAGGGATTGCGGGTGGTGCGCGGCTGGCCGGCGCTGCCGACCAGGACGATGACCTTGTCGGCCAGCCGCAGCGCGTGGCTCAGCACCGACAGGTGGCCGTTGTGGAACGGCTGGAAGCGTCCGATCAGGACGAGATAGTCGTAGCGCATGAGGCTCCCTCACGCTGGTTGACGCCGCCGGTCTATCCAGCGACGAACTTATGCTAACTTTGAGCATAAGTGATTGTCAACCCATGACGGCGCTTGAAGCAGGAACGACGAAAAGCCCGCCGGGAATGACCCCGGCGGGCTTTCGTAGAACAGTCTAGACCGTGAAGCCTTAGGCGGCTTGCGCGGCGGCCTTGGCCTTGGCCTTGACCTGCGACTTGATCTTCAGGGCGCGCGGCGACAGCTGCTCGTCCTTGGCGCCCAGCAGGAACACGTCCAGGCCGCCCTTGAAGTCCAGGGTGCGCAGGGCCGCGTTGCTGATGCGCAGCTTGAAGCTCTGGCCCAGCGACTCCGACTGGAGCGTGGCGGGCGACAGGGCCGGCAGGAAGCGGCGCTTGGTCTTGATGTTCGAGTGGCTCACATTGTGGCCGACCATCGGACCGATACCGGTAAGTTCGCAACGGCGCGACATGGTGGTTACCTTGGCTTGGGCGGAACCGTCTGGCTCGGTGAAGAGCCTGGCTCCGATAAGATATGAATTCGGACACACGGTTGGACCAGGCCGACCGCGCGAGAGCGGGCGATATAGGCGAAGGGTCCCCCCTGAGTCAAGGCTGGTCTGGCGCGTACGCCTCATGGCCTCTTCGCATCTGCAAGGGAACCGGCCGCCCAACCACCGCCTTCAAGCACGGTTCATATCGCACTCTATATAGGAGCGACATGAAGGAGACCCGCCGCATGCGTTCGACCGCCCTCGCCGCTTCTGTTCTGGCCCTCGTCGTGGGGGGCGTCGCCCTGGCCCAGCCCGTCGTCCAGGCGACGGCCGCCAAGGCCGCCACATCCGGCAAGGCGACGATTCTGCCCGGCCAATGGGAGTACGACTACAAGGTCGGCGTGATCCCGGTCAGCAGCGAGAGCAAGTGCCTCAAGCCAGCCGACGCCGAGCAGTTCTCGCGCGGCATCTGCACCAAGCGCTATCGCTGCGACTACACCACCAATGTGGTCAAGGACGGCAAGATCCAGCTGCAGGGCACGTGGACCGACAAGAAGGACCGCGTCTCGCCGGTCACGGCCAACGGGACCTATACGCCCGAGAGC